>NZ_JBAPTY010000359.1:0-19319 GCF_049282395.1 Halobacillus sp.
GGGGAAAATCCTATCAGTGGAAAGGGAGGTCTTACGAACGAAAGTTGCAATAGTCGGGGGCGGCTTAGGAGGGCTTTCGGCGGCTGTCACCCTGGCCAAATCCGGAGCCGAAGTTAAACTTTTCGAAAAGAACGACCATTTTGGAGGGAAGATGATGCCAGTCAATGAAGCAGGCTATCATTTCGATTTCGGGCCGAATACTATCACCATGCCAGAGGTATTTCAAGATGTCCTTCGGCAGGGCGGTTTAGAAAAAGAACTCCCCTTTACTAAACTTACTCATCATACTAGAAACCAGTTTAAGGATGGCACAACCTTTGATCTGTCCTCAGACCGGCAATATATGAAGCAGCAGCTCTACCATCTGGACAAAAAAGGATTTGAAAACTACGACGCCTTTTTACTGGAAATTGAACGCCTGTTTCATTTATCAAAAGAATATTTTCTTCATCGGACTTTTTCCGGATGGAAAGATTACCTCTCTCCTTCCCTGGCCAAAGGGTTTGCCCAGGTGAGGCCGCTTGAGTCGATGGATCATTTTTTCAGAAGATATTTTTCTCACCCCGGCATCATTCAATCTCTTAACCGTTATTCTACCTATGTAGGCTCGAATCCCTACGTTACGCCGGCTACATTTGCCATGATTGCTCACCTGGAATTAAATGAAGGAGTTTACTACGTCCCTGGCGGAAATACGAAGATCGCAGAATACATGGCGAACGCTGCAGAAAACCAGGGAGCTCAGTTATATAAGAACACACGAGTAGAAAAAATCTTAACCCGTAACAAAAAGGCCACTGGCGTGGTGGCTTGTGGCCATACTTACGAAGCAGACTATGTGATCGTGAATGGAGACCTATTACAATCCGTTCCGGAATTAATCGATAACGAAAAGCGAACCTCATTATCTGATAAAAAACTCCGTTCTTTCGATCCTTCTATATCCGCTTTCGTTATTATGGCTGGACTGGACACCACTGTCCCGGACCTACATCACCACCATGTTCTTTTTTCCAGGAATTACGAAAAGGAATTTTCAAGTTTAAAAAATGGCCAATATGCTGAAGAGCCTACCATCTATATCGGAACGTCTGCTAAGTCGGACTCGACCCTTTCCTCTGAAGGAGACAATTGTTTCATCCTGGTTAATGCCCCGGCGCTTGGCACTTCAATTGAAATAGACCGGGAAAGGTATAAAGAGAAGATTTATAAGGATTTAGCGCACGCCGGGATCCCGATTGAAAACCACGTATTTTTCGAAAAAGTGATCGGCCCTGAGGAAATAGAAAGCCACTTCGGTGCATATCGTGGTTCCCTTTACGGTCCTTCCTCCAACCGCCGGCTCCAGGCGTTTATGAGACCATTCAACCAGTCTCAGGATTTTAGCAATCTGTACTTCTGCGGAGGCAGTACCCACCCTGGAGGCGGCTCTCCAATGGTCGTTCTCAGCGGTCAAAACGTAGCCAACCAGATCCTTGGGAGAATTTTTCACCCCGAATAGAAAAAAGGCTCTGTTAAAATTTATTATTGATTTTTCATAAGAGGCTTATTACGCAATAGGGCCGGATTGTGGAAGACTCAGTTTCAAGAAATTGGGCTAGAGTGAAGGTCCTGCGGGGGACGATTCGCTTTCCGTGGGCATGTGCTGAGCCTCCTCGAGCTACGCTCTCCGGGGTCTCACCGATCATGTTTATCCCACAGGAGTCTTCATCGTCCCCCTCCAGACCTTGCTGAAATAAGAGACTCGAACTCATGGGGAATACCCTCTTGGATAGAAAACATGTAAACATGCTATGAGCTTCTGTTTCCCTTCTGTTTCTCCATAGGTTTCATCGAAAAATACCTGGTATAGGTGGATTTAGAACCAACAGCTGCACTTCTAAAGAAGGGTCCGTTAGTCAAAACCATGTTGGGTTGGTGGGGAAATAGCGAGACTCCCGTGGGAGAAGGAGCTAGGCGAGACCCCACAAGGAGTGAAAACGACTGAGGAAGCTTGCCAGTTCCCCCACAGGAAAGCGAGTTATTTCCCCACCAGCCCTTCTCAATTTAACGTAACGGGCCCCGATTATCTTGCAACAGAGTCTTCCACAAACGGGAGCTTAACCTAAGGATCAGTATAGAAGTTTAATAGAGCCAAAAAAAAGCAGATTATTGCATTTCCGCAATAATCTGCTTTTTCATTTGATCAGATACGTAGTTTCGCTTCCCAAAGACCTGATAATCGTTATTTCTAACTGTCTGGATGATGGCCCGATACATTTTCGCAGCTCCTCCTACAGGAGTTCTTGAATAAAGAGGGTACTCCGGCAGAGTAGCTAATGCATTCCGGTAGTAGTGCTCAGCATCCTGTGCTAAGTCTTCCCAGAGCTGTATAAATGCTTCATTTACCTTCTTGTTATGGAGATCTGTATGGGTATAACCATAGTCGATCATCATCTGTTCAGGGATATAAATGCGATTATTATCCAGATCTTCTCCGATATCCCTCAGGATATTGGTGATCTGCATAGCATACCCAAGTTCAATGGCACCTGTTTTAACTCTGGAGACTTTACCGGGGGCAAGTACAGGTAAAAGCATAAGCCCCACCGTACTTGCGACATGATAGCAATAATGTAGGAGATCGTCTTTTGTATCAATCGTTTTCGGATATAAGTCCATGCGCTGACCGACAATCATCTCATAAAAAGGCGCCGGATCCAGAGGAAAACGTTCAAAAGCATCCTGGAGAGCAATCCAGCATGGATCTTCGGTTTCAAGCCTGCCCTCCATAAAAAGATCAAACTCAACAGCAAATGCTTCCAGCTCTTCTTTCGGATTTTCCCCTTCATCCACAATGTCATCGGCCCTTCGACAAAAGGCATAAATGGCCCATACAGCCCTTTTCTGATGTTTAGGGAGCATGGCGAAAGCTTTCGAGAAGGTCTTTGAATGTTTCTCTATTATGTTTTTGCAATGGTCATAAGCATGATTTAAGTCCATCATCTCTAAACACCTCGCTTATAATTATGCCTTTCTTCAGAACCATTTTGCAAATGATCCGCTAGCAGCTTAGCTCCCTGCATGACAATGGGAATGCCACCTCCAGGGTGGATTGATGCTCCAACCGCATATAGATTCGAAAGAGAATACGGCTTTAGCTGAGGGCGGAATACGCCGGACTGAAAGAGGGTTGGGGCAATACCGAAGCTTCCACCTCCATAAAGACCATCTTTTTTGGCTTCTTCCGGTGTCCTCACTTTCATCCAGTTCATATGTTTCCTCAACTCCGGAAAACCTCTTTCCTCCATTTGCTGGAGCACATGGTCAATTAATTGATCCTTTTTATTCCAGTCCACTTCGTCTCCTGTGGGTACAGGTATTAACGTGTAAAGAACCCCTTTACCAGGAGGCGCTAATGAATCATCAACGATCGAGGGATGAAACGTGTAAAAAGAAGGATCTTCAGGCAGCTCTTTCGTTTCAAATACTTGCTTCATGTGCTTGTCGAAGTTTGAAGACATGAAAAACTGATGGATCGTGTGATTCGGATAGATCTTATCGAGTCCCATATATAGAAGCAGGCAGCCGGATGAAGGGGTATAATTACGTTTATGCTGCCGTTCTTCAGGTAGCAATTGATCCATTGTAGGGAAGTCCCCATTCAATATAAGTTCATCTACCTCGACTTCTTTATCTCCCGCTGTAATAGACTTGACCTGAGAGTACGATGTGTAAAGCTGTTTTACTTCGGCACCGGTGTGAATCTCTACCCCTCGTTCTTTGAGACGTTCGACAATCAAATCGACCAGGTGGGCATATCCGCCTTTCATATACCAGATCCCGTGTTCATGTTCGCTGTATGATACCAGCGAATACATTGCCGGAGACTGCTCCGGGTGGCCGCCAATATAAAGAGTCTGCAATGTATAAGCTTCCACCAGCTGTTCGTCTGCAAAATAGCTTCTCATCATCTTCTTAACATTTTGATACGCTTTCAGCTGAATCAAAGTTTTTATATTCTGCCCGGAGAAAAAACGGCGTTTGTTTACAAAGGATTGCTCTAAAAATTGAGATTTACCGCGCAGAAAACGAATTTTCATGTCCATAAGAAACCGGTCAAATTGTTTCTCACTTCCAGGGAATTTGGCTTTCAATTCCTGCTTTTGCTGATCAGGGTCCGAGTATTTAGTAAATGCACGACCATCTTTAAACCGGATATCATAAAGTGGATCACATGGAATGAGCGGAATATCTTTTCGTTCAAAACCACCTTCTTCCAATATACTGAGAAGCATCTCCGGCAGCAGAACGATGGTCGGTCCCTGGTCAATTTTGTAAGGCCCATTCCTTTCATAGGTCAGACGTCCGCCAAGGTAATCGTTCTTTTCAAAAATGGTAATTTTTCTTTCCTTTTCTTTGGAAAGAAGCAGGGCTGTTACTAAGCCGCCAATTCCGCTCCCTACAATAGCCGTTTGGGTTTGCTTCATGAGGTTTCAGCCTCCTCTCTGATCCACCCTGTCGTAATTCTCGCTGATTCAAGGATGGTGGGAAGCCCGCTTCCCGGGTGTGTGCCGCCGCCGACAAGCCAGCAATGATCCAATTCCTGAAAGCGGTTGTGGGGCCGGAAGTACATCATTTGAGAAAGCTGATGCCCAAGGCTGAACGTAGCACCTTTGTGAACAAAATGATCCGTCTGCCACTGTTTAGGTGTTAAGACTTTTTCTGTAACAATATGATCGCGAATGTCACTGAATCCAGTTTTACTTTCAAGCTCATCAAGGATAAGGTTTTTAAATGTTTCCTGCTTTTCATCCCAATCGATTTCAGAGTAATTGTTCGGAACAGGGGCTAGGATGTAAACAGCCGAATGCCCCTCTGGCGCTAATGTATCGTCTGTAACACTTGCGTTATGAATATAAATCGACGGTTCGTCGGATAGAACAAGATCTTTCGTCATTTCATCGACATTTCTCTTATAATCTTCCGCGAAAAGAATCGTGTGGTGAGGCATCTTTTCATAAAGCTTATCCAATCCCACATAGATCATAAACGTCGAGCAGGAATATTTTTTCTTAGCCAGATTTTTCTCAGAGTACTTTTTCAGCTCATTCCCCTCCACCATATGACTCATGGCATTCGCGAAGTCAGCATTTACGATGACCTCGTCCGCTTCAAATTCTTCTCCCGATTCGAGTTCAATACCAACGACTTTTTTACCCTCTGTTTTAAATTTGCGTACGCCGTTTCCAAGGTGGATCTGTCCTCCATGTTCCTCGGTCACTTTTGCCATAGACTTGGACAGCTGGTTGACTCCACCTTTTGGATGAAAGACTCCGTACTCATGTTCCATATAAGAGAGAATCGAAAAGGCTCCCGGACATTCCCAGGGTGACATGCCTAAATACTTTGCCTGGAATGTAAAAGCGATTTTTAACTTTTCATCTGTAAAGTAGTCGGATAATACTTGGTAAACCGACTTTCCGAGCGATAGCTTAGGAAGTGCTTTCAAAGCACGTAGACTTACATAATCGGTCAGCTTGTTATGGCGCGTTTGAAGCAAAGGAAGCAGGGCATCCATTTTCTTTCTCGTATCGTTCATAAAACGGACGTAGCCTTTTTCATTGCCTGGGAAATGCTTGGAGATCACGTTCAGCATTTTCATGCGATCACGGTACATCGGCACCCGCTTCCCATCGAATTGCAGCTCATACATCGGTGCAAGTTCAATTAAATCCATATAATCATGAGCATTTCTGCCGGACATTTCAAATAATTCCTCGACGATATGAGGCATACTAAGAAAGGTCGGACCTATATCGAATGTATAGTCGCCTAAAGAAAAATGACCATTTCTTCCTCCTACAAATGGTTGTTTCTCAAATACATGAACATCGTAACCTTTCGAAGCGAGGATCATAGCCGAAGCCAATCCTCCAGGTCCTGCTCCTATCACTGCCACTTTCTTCATCGCGCCCACCTTCTCTCTATATAACGACTAATCTAGAATCATTATACAAAATATCTATACGGCAAACGAATAATAACCTTTATTCGATGTGCTCAAAGTCCTTCTTTTGTCTTACTGAAAATTCTATTCCTTGCGCATTCCCTTATTATTAAAGAAAAAACCATAGAAAGCACATCCCCCAGCGATTGTATTGTATGTAAATTATCCTTTTCGCCGCTAATCCTAAGACTCCTTCATAATTTATTAAGATTCGTGAATAATAAGCAAGCAAGGAGGCTGATGGTGATGTACGCTAACCAAAGAATTTCAGGACCCTATTTCCCTTCTCACGTGACATCTTCTCCTGATCAGAAAAGGTTGATCAATGAGCAGTTGAACCACTGGTGTGAAGAGATTGAATGCAGTGAACAAGCCTTGAACGATTCCCAAAAGGAACTCCTTCACCAAAAGAGCAAAATTATTAAATTAGCTCCATCCACATTTATGAATTAATCCTCTCTAGGTGAATAACCATACACATATGCCGCCTCCTGCATACGCTGAGTATGTAAACAACAGGAGGTGAGCTTATGTACGGAGGCTATCCTTACGGCGGAAGACGTTGCGGAAGATATGGTGGAGCTGGTTATGGTAACAACTTTGCCTTGATCGTCGTATTGTTCATTCTATTGGTAATCGTTGGTGCAGCATTTTACTGCTAATGTAAATGAATGATTTTCCTGAGGTAAAGAGATCGGGAAGAAAGATTAATTTCATCAAAAAAAGCGCAGCCTGATGGCTGAGCTTTTTTTGATTTAACCAATGATTAACCTCTCTTTTGGATAATGGTAATTCCCTTTTGTTCTGTCTTTCTGGAAAGAGAACAAGAAAGTCAATATACCGATTCTCCCGAGGAACATGAGAAGCATTAATACAATTTTTCCAAATGCGGTCATCCCTGGTGTTATACCTAACGATAGACCAACCGTTCCAAATGCGGAACATACTTCAAACAGTAATTCATTTAATGTAAAAGGTTCACTTATGGACAAAGCCATTAAAGCAATAAAGCAAAGCAGCATGGCCATCATCATAACCACAACGGCTCTGTTTAAATCTTCATTATGAACCTCTCTTCTAAACAATCGAATTCTGTTGCCGCCCCGGGCAAAGGTTAAGATGAAAATGACAACCAGAGCAAACGTAGTGGTACGTATTCCTCCTCCAACACTGCTTGGAGATGCCCCGATAAACATTAACGAAGACATAAACAGCTGCGTCTGTTCGGTAAACTGGTTAATGTCCATAGTTGAAAGCCCGCCACTTCTCGTGGTGACCGACTGAAACAGGGCATAGAAAAATACTTCATGCCAGTCTTTTCCGGCAAAGAAATGATTAAACTCCAGGAGGATAATCATCCCCGTCCCCAGCAGTACAAGCATGAAAAAAGTAAAGCTCGTCAATTTTGCAAATAAAGAAAACCGAATTGTTTTTACATCGTTGTTATTAAACAAGTACTGTTTGACTTCAATAAGTACAGGAAAACCAATCGCTCCTGCAATAATTAAAATCATATTAATAAATTGGACAAAATAATCATGCCTAAATGGAATGAGTGATTGTCCAGTGATATCAAAACCACCGTTTGTCATAGCACTAATAGCTCCAAAAAAGCCTTGTAAATATGCTTCGCCAGGATCATAGTACTGAAGGAAATACGTCCCAAGAGTTAAAAAACCGATAAATTCAATGAGAAGTACCACTAGCACGATTTCCTTGACCATTTGGACCATCCCCTGGAAGGAAGTCCGGTTTTGGTCTGTCATTATGAGACGCCGCTCTTTCAAGCCTATCTTTTTCCCGAGCACAAGCCAGATCAACGTGCCGAGTGTCATAACTCCAATTCCGCCAAACTGTAATACTAACGCTAAAATAAATACCCCGGTTGTACTAAATGTCTCCGCCGTCGGGACAGTCGTCAGACCTGTTACACTAACGGCGCTGACGGCTGTAAATAACACGTCTATGAAATCCAGTTTTACACCCGGTTTATGGCCGACAGGTAAAGCAATTAGTATAGATGAAATGGTAACCGCAATTAGATAATATATGGCAATTAATTGAAATGGCGATAATTCATTCAGCCAGCGCAGGCTCTTTCTTCTCACCCACATACGATATCTCCTTTAACCATGCTGTTTCCGACTTAATGATTGAACACCATTCCCATTATAGCAGGGTAATTTAAGATTTTCTTTACCCGATTTAATTTTTTCGCCCGCTTTCCTATGTAAAGAGAACTGGAGCGGGTTTACGAAGAGGCTTCTTCTGCTTTTTTCTTGAAAGCAGCCAGCAGTTCTTCATTCTGGTATCCTTCATCCATAAGCTGTCGGAGCGTCTTCTCAATTTGCTCCTGTTGGCGATTCACGATCGACCCCATAAAAATAACATTGATGTGATCCCCAATTACATTTGTATCAATCGGTGTCACTAGAAACGTAGCTGGCTGATTACTAGGTTTTGTAATTTTCACCTGTACCATAATTTCCTCTTGGTTGTTGCACATGGTCTGGAAGAAATCCTGGTAGCTTTGATCCACATACGCTTCTATGATCCACCGTCCATGATCGTCTTCACGGTTAATAATGAGCCCATCCAGCAGTTTAATCCGTCTTTGTGTAATATCTTCATTTTTCTCTTCTATGATATCCAAAGAAATTAATTTAAAGGTTTTCATGCAAACTCCCCTCCGCAAACACATATTACCTATATTATAGAGGACGGTTACGATTTGAGCAAAGGCTGAATCATTTTACCAGATAAAGTTTGAATCTGCCTATAGTTTGATCAAGAAAGACTGTCCAGCGTGCAGGTGTAATAGTGGGACTCGTTAACCATTAACCAAACTCGCAGATTGGATGAACGGCTCAATTACGTGTAAGCTAATAGAGACAAGCTAAGAATACAAACTGGGAGGTAATGTTGTGATGAAAGCAGTTCAAGTTACTGGATATGGGGATGTCGATCAATTAAAAGTGGTGGAAAAAGACATTCCGGAGCCCAAAAGTAACGAGGTTTTAATTAAAGTGAGAGCCTGCGCGATTAATAACACAGAAATCTGGATGCGAGAAGGCGCCTACGGAACAGGAGGTAAATCAGGCTGGCGTCCGGAAGGTGTCCAATTTCCTCGTACACCCGGGTCCGATATAACCGGTACCATTGAAAAAGCGGGCAGCGAAGTAGATCAGCATATGATTGGCAGAGATGTCGTGGTCTTCCCTTTTACTTCAAGCGGTGACGAAGGTCAGGAACATATAGCGGAAGATATGTCTTTCATTGGTTCAGAGTACGATGGAGGATATGCGGAATACGTCGTTTGGCCGGCTGATCTATGCTTTGACATGCCCCTATCTGACTACACGGAAAGCGCCGTGTTCTCTGTCAGTGGCATGACAGCATGGCACATGATCGAACAGCTCCAGGTACAGCCTGGTGAAACTATAATGGTAACAGGAGCCAATGGAGGCGTTGGTTCATTAAATGTACAAATTGCTTCTCAAGTATTTGGTGCTAAAGTGATCGCCATTGTAGGCGACTTAGCTTTGGAAGAAAGGTTGAAAGAGCTTGGTGCAGACCATGTACTGTCTTATCGGTCTGAGCGACTGGCGGAAGAAATCCTGGAGGCAAACGGGGGACCGATCGATTCTGTAGTGGATGTCGTGGGAGACGCTTTGTTTTCTACTTCTCTGGAAGTATTGAAAAAAGGCGGGAAATTCTGTACTTCCGGTTCTGCCGGTGGGCAGAAGACGGAATTGGACTTTCGCACGCTCTACTTGAAACATATTACTCTCTATGGATCCGTACTGGGAACAAGAGCTGAGTTCAAGCGTATGCTTCAAGCCATTTCAGAAGGTAAAATTAAACCCGTGATTGACCGGACGTTTCCTTTGGAAGAAGCAAGAGAAGCCCAAACTTACTTTAAGCAAGCCGGCAAAACCGGAAAGATTGTTCTAATTCCATAGTAAGCAACTCTGGTCTATCCATGATATACACTGTTCAAGAAAAGCTCCCGTTTGTGTAAGACTCGATTTCGAGATATCTGTTGAGCGGAAGGTCCTTCGGGGGACGATTTCACTTTCCGGCCCTGCACGACGCAGGGTCGTTCGACGTTGCCACAGGACGTGGGGATCTTAGTCGAACATCCCTTGCGCGGAGCCTCCTCAGGCTCGCCTTCCGGGGTCTTCTCAGTCATTTTCATCCCACAGGAATCTTCATCGTCCCCCTCCGGACCTAGCGAAATAGGGAGTTCGAAACCCTCTATGATGATGTCTGCTAAATGAAGATCCTTAACTTAAGAGCGACGCTGAATTTCTAGTGAAAATTCAAGGGTATACCCCCTGCTATATAAGCATTTATGGTTACTTGAGGATGTTATACCTTCGCTTATAGAAGGGCCGTTTTATCCGCTCCTGGCTGGGTGGCGAAGGAAACGACGAGACTCCCGCGGGAGAAGGAGCTAGGCGAGACCCCACAGGGAGTGACAACGACCGAGGAGGCTTGCCAGTTCCCCCGCAGGAAAGTGTTCAAATGTGGAATCACCCCGACAGACACGACCAGCATAAGCCGACCATCAAAAGGATGGCGGTTTTTCAATCCGTTGATGAGCGGCTTATGTCTCGAGTGTCTGGGTGATAGAACAAGACGAGTTGTTTCCGCAGCCACCCTTATCAAATTTTTGGCAACGGACCCAGATTATCTTGAAACTGAGTCTTCAACTATTCGGCCCTGTAGCGGAAGATCTATCTTACTTAAAGTCTATAAAAATGTTTTGCAAATCCTAGTAAAAAGCCGGATACCCAGCGCGAGGGTATCCGGCTTTTTTCAGCCGCCGATATACGACATTTCAATTTTCTTCTTCGTTGGTTTTCCATTGGCACGGTCAATCGAATATTGGTCATCTCTTCTCGTCCATATTTTTATAAGATTAGAAATAATCGCTTCATCCGGCTCCCCGCCTCTCAGCAACTCACGAATATCATGACCTTCTGAAGCAAAGAGACAGGTGAACAGCTTTCCATCTGCTGAAAGACGTACTCGCGTGCAGCTGCTGCAAAAAGCGTCTGTAACAGAAGAGATCACTCCAATCTCTGCTTCGCTTCCTTCATAACGATACCTGGAAGCTACTTCTCCAAAATAATTCGCGTCAAGCGGCACTAAAGGCAGTTCCTGATTAATTTCTTCAATAATATCCTTTTTGGAAATTACAGAACCCATATTCCAGCCGTTATGATTTCCTACGTCCATAAATTCAATAAACCGCAGAGTGTCACCTGTTTCCTTGAAGTAACGGGCCATCGGAAGAATCTGACTCTCGTTCATGCCTTTTTTCACAACCATGTTGATCTTTATTTCAAGCCCTGCATCCCTGGCAGCTTCTATTCCTTTAAGTACGGGACTGGTTTTAATCCCTCTGCCGTTCGTCTGCTGAAAGACTTCGTCTTCAATGGCATCAAGACTTACGTTTACACGATTAAGACCCGCTTCCTTGAGTTTCTTCGCCTGTTTAACGAGGAATACGGCATTGGTTGTTACGGCAATATCCTTAATCCCATCTATCTCGTTCAATCTTGCCACCAGTTCATGAAGATCCTTCCTCATCAGAGGCTCTCCTCCCGTTAAACGGATCTTCTCGACTCCAAATTTCGAAAAGATTTGAACAAGCCGGATGATTTCATCGAAACTTAGAAGCTCGTCCTTTGGCATAAATTTATAATCATCACCGAAAATCTCTGCCGGCATACAGTACGTACATCTAAAATTACATTTATCAATAACAGAGATTCGTAAATCCTTCATTGGTCGTTCATGCTGGTCTAATACATAATCGGTCATACCTTCACTCCTTCTGTGTCTTTTCAGAAGCTCTCTTGTCCTGTCAGATCTTCTAGTAAAAGGGCTTCCACGTTGTCCCCTTTTTCATAACCACGTGTGCCTCCCGGGAGCATAATGAGTACATTTGTATGGGCAAGCGAAGAAACAACGGCGGACTTGTCCATACCGACCGGGTCAACGATCACCCGCCCCTCCTGGTACCGTAAGCATCCTCGCACAAATCTAGTAAAAGGATTGGGCTTTTTAAAATCTTTTCCTAATGTAGCTTGAATTCGTTGATGAAAGGGTTTAGACCGCCCTAAATAGGAAAGAATGATGGGATAAGTAAACAACTCAAACCCCACATAGCATGCGGAAGGGTTCCCTGATAGTCCAAACAACAATTTCCCCTGATAAGAAGCTACCGTCGTCACGCTTCCTGGTCTCATGGCTACCTTATTAAATAACACATCCGCTTCTAACTTCTCATAAATATCAGGCATTAAATCATAATCCCCGACCGATACGCCGCCCGTCGTAATTAATACATCCACCTTATCTAAAGCTTCAGATACGGATTGATAACAAATATCAAAGTCATCTTCTAACTTTCCAAAATAATGAGCTTCTCCCCCTGCACGCTTCACTTGGGAAACGATCATGAAGGCATTGGAATTCCGTATCTTCCCAGGCTCCAGAGGCTCATCTACCTCCAGTAATTCAGTACCGGTAGCGAACACGCCTATAACCGGCTTTTTATATACATTCACATCGCTGTAGCCAAATGTGGCAAGCAAGGCTTTTACCCCTGGATTAACCTTCGTGCCTGCTTCTACCAACACGTCACTTTCTTGGGTTTCCGATCCTTGTTGGATAATATTTTGATTTCTTTTCATAGGACGCTTTAAAGACATCCAGGACTGGCCATCCTGTTCATACGTCTGACATATTTCGAACATAGCTACGCAATCGGCACCTGAAGGGATTTCTGCGCCCGTCATAATACGAACAGCTTCCCCTTCCTTTATTAGCCGACTGGCACGATGGCCGGCCCCTACCGTTTCCGTTACCCTAAACTGACCGCTTTTATCCTTTGATAGCCCTTCTGTATCTTCGGACCGTAATGCAAAACCGTCATAGGGTGACTTATCAAAAGGAGGAACCGGGTGTGTAGCTACTATATCTTCTGCTAAGGTACGGTTATCACAAAACTCAAGAGGGAGAATTTCCCCCTCAGCCTTCTTTTTATAGTTCATCACCGAATTCACTGCATCCGGTACAGGCATAGGTTTTCTATGTAAACTCATGTCAACAAAGCCTTTCTGTATAAAATTTTTCTGTAGACTATCTTTTCCTGACCTTAACGGATTTGACAGTTTTTTTCAAAGTTTTAGCTTCTTAAATCCCGAAATACCGTAAAAAATGAAAATACCCCAGCCAAAATGACTGGGGGCTGCACCTTATAATGAGGTGTATTTTAATTTAGTTTGATTGATTTTTTCTCCAATTGCTTTAGACCTTTGGACTGACTGTTCTCTTGCTTCCTGGTCCAGCTTTTGGATGTAAATCGTAAAAATAAGCACGTTGATCCGCATGTTTACCCCTCCAATACTACGTAACTAAGCGGTATCCTTCTCGTCGTTTAACCAATCCATAAATTCCATCCTTAGCGTGCTGCTCATAATTTTTCACTCCTTTTTAATTTACATGTAATGGATAAATGATGATTTCCTGTCAAGCCATTGCTCTTTTGCAGACGGATGGTATCCGGGCAGTGGCGCGTAGTTCTCTTCCTTTCGTCTACTTACTTGAATCTTAAAAATAAACAAGTGGATCGTCATATCCTTCACCTCCTATATTAGTGTGTATTTATATCAAAAGAGTAAAATTACTCTTTGATAGCATAATAAAAAACCACAGGTCCCCTGTGGCTTCGTTTTTAGCAAACGATATTATGCTTTCATTAAAAAAGCCACAGGAATACAATATGCGTAACCCGCGGCTGTTATGAATAAAATGATGAAAAAGTTTACTCAGTAATTCCTATGTGCGCAGGCCGGTGTTCGATTGTCAGGTTTACAGTCATTGTAGTGTTCATCATTAGTGTCGACCTCGCTTTCAGAAAATTTTGCTTTCAATGGAATTATATAGAAGGCTGATTTAAAAGTAAAGCCTAATTAGGAAAAACGTTATACTTTTTATCCAGAGAGCTCTCCCCGTTCTTCTAAAGCTGCTTCCACTTTCAGATCCAGGTGGTGTAATAATTGGATCGCTTCGCTCTTGTCCATTTGCTTATAATGATGCAGGCCGGATGGCTGTTCATCTTTTTCATCGGCTACTCTCACCACTTCTTGAAGATCTGTCCGCTGGGATTCGAGGGAAAAAGGCAGATAGCTGTCCGTGTGGAGAAGTACAGCAAGCGATACCTCTTTTGCAACCAGTCGGTCTTCCCCGAGGCGAATCAATAATTTATGAGCGCGCTCTGCTCCCTTAATGGCATGAATATCATGTTTCCGATATTCTTCGTAGTCCCACTTTCCGTCCCGGTACCACTCATAATGTCCCATATCGTGAAGTAACGCTGATTTAGTTGCAAGGTCCGGATCTACATTGGATTCAATCGCCATATCATAGGCATAACCTGCTACGGTGACCGCGTGATGGATGCCTGATCGCTGTAAGTATTTCTGTGTGATACGGTGTTTAAAAACATCGACTAATGTTACGCGTTTGATACGATCACCTCCAATTTTTTAAGATAATACCATGTTCCACCCTGCTCTACAAGCCTTTTCCAATCCATATGACGACACAGGTTTATGAATAAAGACATTAAGGTAAAGTGAGGCAGGAGGGATTACTATGAATTTTCATGATGAAATTGTTTTAATCACGGGTGCAAGTAATGGGATCGGCCGAGGTCTGGCTTTATCCTATGCTGAACAAGGCGCCACCGTGATTGCCTGTGATAAAGATGAAGAACATGGCAGGCAGCTGGTAGGAGAAATTAGAGAGAACGGCGGGAACGGTTTCTTTTTTTACTGTGACGTACGTGACCCGAAAAATATAAATGAGTTGTTTGATGAGATAAAACAACACGTCGGCACGATCTCAATTTTAATTAACAATGCCGGGGTCAGTTCATTCCAGCCGCTTTTCGAACTGGATATCGATCAATGGGATGATGTGATTCAGACCAATCTGCGAAGTATTTTCCTATTTTCCAAGCAGGCTGGAAAGCTGTGGAAGAACGAAGGTGTACAGGGAAGAATCGTTAATATGGCTTCTACGCGAGCTTTTATGTCCGAGCCGGACTCAGAGGCCTATGCGGCTAGTAAAGGTGGCATTATAGCACTCACGCACGCATTAGCATCCTCTCTATCTCATTATAACATTCGTGTAAATTCCATTAGTCCGGGCTGGATTCAGACAGAGAACTACGAACAGCTCCGCGAGGTCGATCATGAGCAGCATCTTTCTAATCGCGTTGGAAAAGTCGAAGATGTAGCAAAAGCCTGTTTCTATTTGACTGATCGTTCTAATGATTTTGTAACAGGAGAAAATTTGACTGTGGACGGCGGTATGACAAGGAAAATGATTTACAAACATTAACAAAAATACGGGGAGTCAGGTTTAGGACCCTTGACCCCCGGGTAGTGTTAAAGCAAGCAGAGAACATGGAGGTGACAAGGATGGAAGAATTATCATCATATCAATTGCACCTGCACCAACCCTTACAAACCAACCAGGTTATGAAGCTCTACAAATTAGTTTCTAAAAGTAATCAGAACGTTTATTTACATCAAAACCATTTGATCGCTGACAGTGAACACTTGCCTAAGCTTATGTCTTTTTTTCTATTAATGGATATCAACGAGCCTCTTGTTATGATTATTGACGGTGAAGAAGTGGAACAAACTTTTCAGGAGATTGAGAGCTCTTGGCAGGATAACATCGCTGAGGCTAACTGCCGAAGAAGGTACACAGATTCTATCATAAACAGTAACACGTCTATATTCGTATAACCTCTATAGAGATAAATACTTACAGCACACGGAATACGGACCTTAAACGGCTAAAAGAACTCACTTCTAAAGGAAATGAGTTCTTTTTTATGTCTCTGGCAAACAATATTTTGTCTCCTCCTCTTCCCCAGAACCATCCTCTATTTCACATCCCTGATTTCTTCCCTGCGTAAAATTCGATATAATGAAAGTGTACCTACTTTACCTAAGGAGTGAGTTTTCTATGTATGATGTAGCTATTATCGGAGCAGGACCAGCCGGTGCCAGTGCGGCTTTATTTACAGCAAAGTCAGGGGTAAAGACAGTAATGTTCGACAGTGGCAAAAGTATAACAGCAAAAGCATGGGTGGAAAATCACTACGGAGTAAAAGAAATCGAGGGGCCTTCCCTGCTTCAGACAGGTCAAGAACAAGCTATTAAATTCGGTACTGAACTTGTGAAAGATGAAGTTCAGAGAATTAATGAAAATGGAGCTATGTATACAATCGAAACGTCAGAAGGAACTTATGATGCTGAGCACATCATTTTTGCTACGGGAATGTCCGTAAAGCTAGCTGAGGCCTTTGGTTTGGATACCCGAGATGGACGTGAACCAAGGGTAGCCAAAATCATTGAAGTGGATAAAAACGGCCATACGTCTTACCCGAAAGTGTGGGCCGCTGGAACAGTTGCCGGATTAAGTGTTCATACCATTATTACCGCTGGAGATGGCGCAAGAGTTGCGGTAAATGTAATCAGTGCTCTTAAAGGAAAACGCTACGTTGATCACGACGTTTTGAAATCATGATTCGGTAATTTACAGGTATACTGAATGGTTCAGACTCCCTACCCCACCAGGGCAGCCACATTAGAAATTCCACAGAAAAAAATTTATTCTTAGTTTGCTTATAGATTAAATAACGTAAAAAAAGCTATCCCTTTTTTAAAATGGGATAGCTTTTTTTTACGTTATTTAGTCCGGCGCTCCTGCACGTCAAGAGAGACTTCTAATTCATTAAACACGATAAATTCATCTCCTTTGATTGATGATATTTAAAGTGTAGTCGAATTCAGTCTTTTCTATAACAGTCCGCCGAGTGATTTTCTGTCAGCCTTCAGTCGTAACTCAACTCAGTCTCCTTAATCGAACCAGCCTTTACGCTTGAACCACATGAACATCCCTATGGAAACGCCTATCATAATGATCCAGACGACCAAATAGCCATATTGAGTATCAAGCTCTGGCATGTTCTTGAAATTCATTCCATACACCCCAACAATAAACGTCAGCGGCATAAAGATGACGGATATAACCGTCAGAATCTGCATCGTTCGATTGGTTTGATGAGAGTTTAAAGATAAATAACTATCTCTGATATCCTGTGTCATTTCACGGTTCGACGCTATAATATCCGCTACTTTTATTAAGTGGTCGTGGATATCAGCAAAATATTCCCTCCGGTCACGGACACCTTCTAAATGATGAGTATTCAATACCCGGTATAATAAATCCCGCATTGGGTGCACAGTCTGCCTCAATGTAAGCAGTTCACTTCTACGGTCAAACAGTTCATCCAGCAGGTTTTCCATAGATAGATTCTTCGTATTGGTTTCAATTTCGTTAATATGATCTTCAATTTCATAAACGATGGGAAAATAGTTATCCACTACTTTATCAAGGATTTGATAGAGTATGAAATACTCATCTACTTTGCTCATATCTTTGCTGCGTTTGAGCAGCCTCTCAGCAATGTCAAGCGATGGAGCAGGTTCCTTGTGAAACGTAACGATAGCACACTCTCCCAGGAAAATGTCGATCTCTTCCCTCTTAAGTTCCTCTCGATTGACAGAATGAAGCACAAAAAATGTGTGGTCATCATAGTAATCTAATTTGGGCCTTTGCAACTCATGAAGACAGTCTTCAATCGCTAGAGGGTGAAAATGAAAATAACTATCCAGCAGTTTGACTTCTTCTTCTGTAGGGGATTCAAAATCTACCCAGTACCAGTTCCAGTCTAGTGTAGATAGCTGCTCAAGCGTTAAATTCTTTTGAAGTCCATCCTTATTCGAATAGGCCGTGACATGAATCATATACTCACCTCTTACTTATGTAGCTTCTTCTACTCATACCCTGCCAGGAAAAAGAGAAAACACTCAACCTGATTCTTCCATTGTGATAGGATTAGACTGAAGAACTCTTAAGGAGCTTGTATACTATGAATAAATCGAAATTTAACACCCATTTAACGGGAAAGAAAGTAACCCTGCGATCCATTCAAGATGAAGACCTCCCTCTGCTCTGGGAGAAAATTTATGCAAATGAGCAAGAGTGGAAGAAATGGGACGCCCCCTACTACCCTCTTGAACCGCATACGCTGGAAAGCTACCGCAGCCACGAGAACGCTCGTAAAGAACGCTTAGGTTCTGAGGAGCCGGATTCACGGCTGCTGATTGAGGTTGATGGTCAAATAATTGGAACCGTGACGTATTATTGGGAGCACAAACCATCTTTATGGCTGGAGGTAGGCATTGGTATTTATGATCCTGACTACTGGAATGGAGGTTTCGGAACTGAAGCTTTAACGTTATGGATTGACCACCTTTTTCAATCGTTGCCTATAGTACGTGCAGGATTAACTACCTGGTCAAAAAATGAACGAATGATGAAAGTGGGAGAGAAATTAGGGTTGACATTAGAAGGACGGATGAGGAAATGCCGCATTTACGAAGGTAAGTTTTACGATTCCATCCGCATGGGAGTGCTTCGAGAAGAATGGAATGAGATGCATCGTGACTAAATTAAAGTTCTATAAAGTTACGTCGATCGTGCTGCTATTACTATCCATCATATTAGCGTATATGTGGTACGATTCCTCAAAGTCTCAGCCTGTCGAGTTATTTGCCGTTCAGGCTTCTTCTTCAGCGGTCAAAGAACTGCCGCGTAATCTTGAAGATGTGAAGCAGACTTTTAATATGTATCATACTCGAGAATCAGGGGAACAGAGAAGATTCCAGCTCGGCTCTCTGTTATCGGATCAACTGATGGATTTACATGACCAAACCCGGTTGTTCAATACTGCCCAGAGAACCAGCCTGCTAAGCAGCCAATGGTTCGGGGAATACAATGAAGCCCTTCGAAACTTAGACTTCATCATTACGGAGTACTCGGTTGGCCAAACGGAAGAAAAGAACCTAAATGAGGACGAAATGGATAAAGAGCTCAGTAAGCTTATAAGTGAAATAACAAAGGTCACTTCTGCTGAGGATTTTTCAGTGGCAGACGAAGAATCAATAAATTCAATAACCCAAGACCTTCAGAAGTTTAATAAAAAATTTCAATAATCCATCCGCCCCTTTGGCTCTGTAAATTACCGTATTGATTATTAAAGAAAAGCTCCCGTTTGTTGAAGACTCAGTTTCGAGACTTTTGTGTGAATTAGGTCCTTCGGGGGACGATTTCGCTTTCCGCGGGCATGTGCTGAGCTTCCTCGGGCTTAACAGCCCTGCGGGATCTC
>NZ_JBAPTY010000360.1:0-3148 GCF_049282395.1 Halobacillus sp.
GGAACTTCTTCTTTCTGACGGACAATTGCGTTGACCAGATTCTCTGAAATAGCAGGAAAATTTTTCTCTCCATTCGTGTAACCATTAAATAAAAACATGTCTGCAACAATAAAGTCTTCCGCTTCCGCAATCGTGTTATTTAACTCCTGAAAAATCTGCCTGTCGTGCACGGTTTCCCCTGATTCATTCTCATAAGTCAGATCGTAAAAAAACTCAATATCATCCATGGAATGAACGTCCCCCTCATAAGACACACCTTCAGGAAGTGCTTTCCAGGATGTATGATAACCAATGGTGATTGAAAGAATAACTATAAATGCCAATATAATCCAAAAGACCTTGCTTTTATGTAAGTTCTTTAGTTTCTTCACGATACTACCCCCCTTTTTAAATACTTTACAGTTTAGCCCTAATCCTTTCGGCTCAAACCTGGTAAATAATAGGTGTATCCACCTAAAAAGCCCTGACTAGAAAGAGGGACTCTAGTCAGGGTTTTATTTATCTTACGATTAACTTGGGACGCTTCACAAAGAGCAGGCTGACAACCAGGGCACTCAGGATAAAGGCAGGGAGCATATAGCCGCCATTGTAGAGCAGAGAATATAACCAAACAGGCTGACCTTCTGGTGCAAATTTCCCGTAAAATATAATACCGGCAATGAAGTGACCGATAAACCTAAGAGAACTGCCAATAAGACAGCCGATAGCTATCCACATGACTAACGACTTTTTATGATCTTCTTTAATCGAATTCCACAGTGGTTTCGCTACCACTCCTGCAAGACCAATGACCGCAAAAGCCAGAATGTAGTCGATCACGGTTTGCATAGGAGTGATAATGATGGCCCCGGTCAGGATCTGATAGAATCCCAGTAACAATCCGGTTAACACTCCGCCTCTCACACCCCAGCGGAAAGCCATAATAAAGACCGGAACCATGGCAAATGATATCGATCCGCCCTGAGCCCACAGTTTAAAGGATAGAAACGGAATAATATCCAGCAAGATGGCAAGGGCTGAGAAAATCGCCACCTCTACCATAAATAATACTCGTCTATTTTGCATTGTATCCTCTCCTTTTAAAGACACAAAAAAAGCAATGCCAAAGGGAAGCTTCCTGATGGAGGATTCCCGACTGCATTGCACCATCAAAAAAGCCGCCATCCCTGCGCCAGTATTAACTGACAGGTTCGAAGGGTCAGAACATCGTTCACTCTCAGCCGGAGGGCTCCCCTTGAAGGCTTTATACCGTTACTTTTCTTGATATTCCATATTATAGTAGTTTTCCGTTAAATCTTCAACTAATCTCTCTTTTACCGAATGGAGATCTGATGGTTACCCCATTGTCTTGGCGTACATCTCAAAGAATTCCAGACTTCGCTCAATAATTAAGTCCTGATCATGATCGAGCGTAGCCACATGGTAGCTGTTTTCTAAATGGACAATTTCTTTATGTTCAGAAAAAACGGAATCAAAGATCATCTCTGAATTATGAGGCGGAACCACATGATCTTCATCCGATACAAAAATTAGAATCGGACAATGTATATCTGACATCCCTTCTTCCACCTGGGTCATTAAGGTAAGCAGCTGATTGACTGAACGTACAGGCGTTCTCTCATAAGCCAGCTCTTCCACTTCCGGATTTTTAATATCGGAGCCAATCGCATCTATAAAACGCTCTTCCATAGCGACCGTTCCTTCCATTGCTGGAATTTTAATAGCCGCATTAATAGGAATGACACCTTTTATGTCTGGGAATTTCTTTGCAATATGAAGAGCTAAAGTACCACCCATGGATAAACCAACCACAAAAATCATGTCGCAACGATTTTTCAGCCAATGATAGCCATCTTCCACTGACTTGATCCAGTCCTCATAAGAGGTGGTTTCCATATCTTCCGGTGTTGTTCCGTGACCTTTTAATCGCGGAGCACAAACGGTGTATCCTTCTTTTGCATAAGCTTCCGCCAGAGGCCTCATGCTTTGAGTCGTGCCGGTAAATCCGTGAGAAATGAGAATTCCTACTTCATTCCCTTCAAAGCGAATCTCCTCAGCTCCTTTTAATACGATGGGTTCTGTCATGCCCAATCTCCCCTTTCATTTCATTCAGTACTGTTACCCAGATTTTGGATTACGAAACTAGGAGGATCGTATTTGGCTCAGAATCAGCTTTTCAAGCCATGCCCAGGGCAGCACCCTTTTCAGGATAATAGTGAACCTGACACCGGGGCCGATCGGGTATCTCAGTCTGGATAAGTGGTCTTTGCCGGCAAGCCTGGTCATGAGCCGGGACACATCACCAGGGTCGCTCCGTCTTCCCTCCTGCATGGCTTTCCAGAGCTCTTTCATGTAATCGGCGTAAGGGGAATCGGGATTGTGGGCCTCCTCAGGAAGCTCCATCCCGGAGGACCAGATATTCGTCTGATAGGACCCTGGCTCAATCAGAGCCACATCAATGCCAAATGGTTTCATCTCGAGCCTCAGACTCTCGGAAAATCCTTCAAGTGCATGCTTGGAAGCAACGTAGGCTGATAATCCCGGAAAGCCTATTAAACCACTCACACTGCTGACATTCATAATCTTTCCGCTTCGCTGCCGCCTCATCACCGGGAGAACGGCTTGCGTTACACGAATGACACCAAAGAGATTCGTTTCAAATTGACGTCGGTACGCTTCTATAGGAACTTGCTCAACAAATCCACCTAAAGCGTATCCGGCATTGTTGACTAATATATCAATTCGTTCTGTTTGCTGCACCCGGTTCTCGAAATCAAACAATGAAAAAGAATCGCTCACGTCAAGCGGCCAGACTTCAATGCGGCGAGTGATGTCTTCATCTATGTCTCCTGAAAAAAATGCCTTAGCTTTATCCATATTTCTCATAGTTGCGATCACGTGAAATCCTCGCTCTGCGCACTTTACGGCTGTTTGAAAACCAAAACCGCTTGAAGCTCCCGTTATTAAAACTGTTTTTTCCATCCAATCGCCTCCTAATCAGCGTCTCTTAGAATTTCTATAAAGCCAACATGTTCCCCTTCTTTTCATAACCCCGTTAAGTATTTGCTAATTTGATAACTTATTCAGCTAAAGAGCCGGTTACTGTAAGACTCAGTTTCGAGATCTTGGGTGGAGAAGGGACTAGGTG
>NZ_JBAPTY010000361.1:0-1798 GCF_049282395.1 Halobacillus sp.
ACTTTCATACTAGCTACCTCCTACTTATCCTCCTGTTTATTATGAAGCTAAATTCAGCACTGATTCTTTTCGACTCAAGCAAAGATTTTGCTAGTTTTATAATAACAGAGAGGAAAGGAGGAGGCGCAGGCAGATGTATTCTTGATAAAAGTAGCGGATCAGTTTTTCAAGACAGGGCAGTTTATATGAAATTAAACTTCAAGATTTAATAGAGCCAACTAAAAACGGTAATATAAGCGTGACTTACTGCTTAAATGTAGAGGTTGTCGTAATCTCAAAAACTAGCAGTTTCGTTTGTGGTACAGATCCATGATGGACATCGGTGTCTTCTCATAATCCTCGAAGTCAGGAGAAGAGTAATGTTCGTCAGACATGGACTGATCTTTACTGATAGAGCTTGTTAATTTTTCCGGAAGTGAATTGGCATTTGCCAATACCCAGGGTTCAGCTGGGACCTCGGCCTCGTCGGTATTCATTACACCTTGGAGGTACGCCGTTTTCCTTAGTTCTAAGGTTTCTTTCAGGTTAACAGCATAGGCAAGCAGACTCTCCAGTGTTTCACGGTCATATTCGTCCATCACGTATGCGCTCTCTTTTCTCATTCTCACAATAACAGTATCTTCTTTGTTCGGTCTTTCAACTACACCGAGTAAAAGGTTGTAAGGCCCAAAAACAGAGTTGTAGTACCTTGTCGTGCTGTAGGGATCAGAGATAATTTCTTCATATACATTCTGTTCAAAATTCTCCAATTGAGAGTAAGAGACGATGTCAATTTCCATTTTGATGTCATTCTTGGTCGCTTTGATTAATTTGTTAAATTCAGCAACCAAATAGTCAACAATATCCGGAAGGGCCGTTCTCTTTTCTCTTACTAACTTGATGAGCGTATCCTCATGGTTTTTTAAAACTGAAGAAGTGAATCGGAAGTTACTGGCGATCGCTCGTTCTTTTTCTTCCCATTCCCCAAATTCCACCCCCAGTTTAAATACGGTTAAGCTCTTCAAAGCAGATAAGGATAAGACTCTGGCAAAGAAAACGGTAAACA
Organism: Halobacillus sp.; assembly: GCF_049282395.1. Lineage (NCBI taxonomy): Bacteria > Bacillati > Bacillota > Bacilli > Caryophanales > Bacillaceae > Halobacillus > Halobacillus sp. Next base: position 1,046 of record NZ_JBAPTY010000361.1, read on the forward strand.
TAATGAGAATAGCAACCACAAAAAGAGCCAGGAGGGATGGGCGAATGAGATAGTCAATAAAGGTTTTTGGGCTTTCTGCGTAGGCACTGTCTGAGATTTCATAATAGAAGAATGCCCCGTAGGCTATAGAACCAATAATGCCGAGTGTGACCAATATGAAATAAATTTCTTTCTGGTTATTCATAATCAGGCTTGCGGCTCTTGAGATCTTGCGCCAAATAGGTCCTTTATACATCTTTTATCCCCTTTCTCTTTACTATATCTTACTCTTAGATTACTACATTTTTCCTCTTTATGAATTATTTTTTCTTAGGATCTGTTGTAAGTTAGAAAGTTGATTATTCTAATACCACCTAGGAAACTATTTTTATTTATATAGGGATGAAAAGTTACCATTAATGACTCTCTAAAATCGTCGTATTATTTTCAGTTTTATGAAACGACTTCCACCAACGAACGAGACACATTATTATGAAAGGATAAAGGGTATTTGATTCTTAACAATTGAATAATAGGGAATAGACTAGCAGCCGTCCTCGTTGTTACTAGCTTTTACTGTTCATGCAATTATAAGCAGTAGCCCTCCCAGATTTGATGGAAGAGCCACGATACGTTTTTCCGTATTGACGAACGAAGTTAATAATATGACGTTTGACCCTGATTATCTCGTATCTTTTCATTCCAAGGTGATGACCTTGCTGCCTGGTGATATTATCTCAACCGGGACACCGGGGGCTGTAGTGATTAGAGATG
>NZ_JBAPTY010000362.1:0-21284 GCF_049282395.1 Halobacillus sp.
GAAGCTCACCGTTCCCCCATAGGAAAGCGAGTTATTTCCCCACCAGCCCTCCTCCACGTAGAGTAACGGACCCAATTTATCTCGAAATCAAGTCTTCAACAAACGGGAGCTTTACCTTAATAACAACACGGAAGATTAACATAGCCTTTTAGTAAAGTATAAGATTCACTTTAAAGAGGTCCGCTTTTCATCCTTCCATTGAATTGTTCTGTATAAATTATTCGAGCTTGGACATGATTACACCTAGAGGTGATTTTCATGAGCAAACGCCTGAAAAAAATGTTGCTATTTACATTGTTTATCTTAGCTTTATACAATACAGTAGCCAATGTGTCCAATCTATCAATGGGAGATTTTGATGAGTGGGTCTCTGTTAAGTTTAGAAAGGACGCTCCTGAATATATTTTAGATGCTTCAGCCACTCAGCCTGTGCTTCTTTCAAGGGCTGCTGAAGAATCTAAACGAAAGCTTGCAGAAACGATTGACCTATCTCAATTTCAATCTCACACTGTCACAGCTACCGGGTACACAGCAGGTCCCGAATCAACGGGAAAAACCCCGGATCACCCTGGTTATGGCATTACTTTTTCGGGGGTCAATGTTAAAAGAGATTTATATTCGACGATTGCGGCCGATCTCGATGTCTTTCCTATAGGAACCGTACTTTTTATTCCTGATTATGGTTATGGGGTAGTGGCAGATAAAGGTGCTGCTATTCAAGGGAATGAACTTGATTTATATTTTCCAACCGTAGAAGAGGTTTACAAACAATGGGGGAAAAAAACGTTAGATGTATATATTATAGAAGAGGGTAATGGAACTCTTTCAGAAGAGCGGTTGAATGTACTGAATGAAAACGAGTCCTTACAAGTATTTCGATCTCAAATTTTAAAACGTTAAAAAAGAAGGGTCCCCCGTGAGCTCCCTACTTTTTAACGTTATTTATATTTAGATATCAAAATTGCAGGTTAGTAAATCCAGGCGTAGAGTAAAAAGGTTAATAAAATTCCTGTCAATCCTCCGAAGAAAACCTCAATAGGCTGATGGCCTAATAATTCTTTCAGTTCTTCTTTCTTCTGGTATTGTTCTTTATTACCCCAATCTCTTGCTTCATTCACAAACCGGTTAAAATCATTCGTTAAAATGTTCAGCATAATGGCCTGTTCTCCAGTTTGCCTCCGGACTCCAGTTGAATCAAACATAACAATGATGGTAAAAACACAAGCAACGGCAAAAATCGATGAATTAAACCCCTGCTGGATTCCGACGCCTGTAGCGAGCGCCGTCACGGCAGCTGAATGACTGCTCGGCATGCCTCCGGTGCTGAATGCCAGACTGGGATTAAAGTTTCTAGATGCAATAAATTGAATCGGAATTTTTACTATTTGAGCAAAAAAAATCGAAGCAATTGAAGCCCATAAAGGGAAATTATGCAATAAGTCCAACAACATGTTGACATCCTTTCCACAAATTAAGAAATGTATGTATATAAAATTGCAGTTTCTGACTTTATCAGAACATGGTAATTATATCATAATTTTAGGTTGGACGTCTTAAAAAAGCATACAGGTAAAGGGGAATACTTACCTGGTCATAATTTTAAACTGGATTAGGAATACTTGAATAAAGACCCTTAAACCTAAACGATAGAAAGGGGTTGAAATTAGAAAACGAAGGCCCAAACGTAACCAAAGAAACTGTATAAGATAAAGAAAGCTGTCATGCAGGGGATATAATACTATGACTTTAAAATTACCTGATTTCACCCCTCGATCTATTCTGAAAACTGATCGATTAAAAAGCCTCTATAAAAACCAAGGTAAATGCGTAGTCGTTTATACCAGAGAACTAACCTTTCGTGGGATACTTGAACAAATACGTCCTGAGTTTTTCCTGATAATTGCAGGAGATACGATTTATGAATTGGAACTAAAAGATCTGATTGAAATTAAACAAAATTAAAGACACCCTCTTCAAAAGAGGGTGTCCTTGATTACTCTTGAATGGCAGCTTCCAACGCGACCTCAATCATTTCATTAAAGGTAGTCTGGCGCTCTTCGGAAGTTGTTTCTTCCCCTGTAAGGATATGATCGCTTACGGTTAGTACGGATAGAGCTTGACAACCATGTTTGGCTGCTAATGTATAAAGAGCTGTGGTTTCCATCTCAACGGCTAATACGTTATAGTCAGCCAGCTGTTTGAATAAATCCATCGCATTGTCGCGATAAAAACTGTCGCTCGTAAATACGTTGCCGACCCGTAATTTTAAACCTTTTTCCGTACCGGCATCATAAGCATTTTTTAATAAATTGAAATCTGCAGCAGGAGCGAAATCGATACCGCCAAAAACCATCCGGTTCATTTGTGAATCCGTTGTTGAAGTAGAAGCAAGGATAACATCTCTGACTTTCACATCATTTTGCAAGGCTCCGCAAGATCCAACACGAATTAATTGTTTTACACCATAGCCTTCGATCAATTCATTTACGTATATTGAAATAGAAGGAACACCCATACCTGTACCTTGTACAGAAATCCGTTCTCCTTTATAGGTCCCTGTATAACCATACATTCCGCGGACCTCGTTGTAACAAACAGGATCGTCTAAGAAGTTTTCAGCTATATATTTAGCTCGTAAAGGGTCTCCGGGAAGAAGGATTTTTTCTGCTATTTCTCCTTTTTCAGCCCCAATATGTGTTGTCATTATTTTAACCTCCCAAGGTATCGTTTTACCTATTTTAAATTACCACACACCATTTCAGATGACAAATTAGGGGGGCAAAGTAAATTGAAGCGTCAAAAGCATTTATAAATACTCAAATTATAAAGAAATTCCTTTTCATATAGAATCAGTCCTATCAATAGGGAGCATTCTGTTATAATTAAATGGAAGAAGAAAGTAAGGAGTGCTGGTCAGATGAACATTTCAATATCCCAGCTGCCTGGGATTGGTCAAAAAATCTCTTTAAAAACAGGTGAAGACAGCATGCTTGTGTTAATTGTCCACCACACAGGCAAAAGAGAACTTTATTTTTTCGAAGATGCAGATAGTGAAGAGGCTGATTTTGCAATGGATCTTACATCTGATGAGACAAGAGAGCTTGGAGCACAATTATTAGGTGCTACTTACCAGCCAGTAGATGCTGATAAATTGAAAATCTTCAAGAATCAGATTGTTATTGACTGGGTTGAATTATCGAAGCGTTCAAGTATTGCTCATCAGACAATTGAAGAATCCGAAATAAGGAATAAGACAGGGGCCACCATTATTGGTATTGTCAAAGGGGATGAGACCATCGCCATTCCTGAGGCGAATACCACGTTGGTACCCGGGGACGTCATCATGACAATTGGTAAACAGGATCAAATCGACACATTGTCAGATTTGTGTAAAGGAGAGGAATGATCATAGGTGCCTACTGATTTTCCGGCTTTACTGGGGGCTGGGCTGATTTTACTCTTCATCTTTTACTTAGGATTCTTAAGTTTGAAGATAAAAGTACCCAATGTCATTTTATATATTTTATTAGGGATAATATTGGCTGACTTCCTCCACGACAGCGAATTGCTGCATTTTGCCAGTGAAATCGGAATTGTATTGCTTTTTTTCATATTAGGACTTGAGTTTAATGTGAATCGTCTGGGCGGCATTGCGAAAAAGATATGGCCTTCCGGGCTTCTCGATGTTTTCTTAAGCCTGGGGGTTACGACTGGGATTGCTCTTTTATTTAATTTAGATCTATTTTCAAGTTTCTTGATTGGCGGTATTACGTATGCGACCAGTTCTTCCATTACAGCCAAGCTATTAGATGACCGTGGACGTATGGCTAATACGGAAACCGAATTTATGCTGGCTATACTAATATTTGAAGACCTGGTTGCGCCCCTTGTTGTGGCTATCTTATTTGGAGTGAGCTCAGGGGAAAGCTTTACTTCTCTCACGTTTATTTTGCTAGTAGGTAAAATTTTAGGGTTGGCAGCCTTAGCTATCATATTAAGTAAAACCCTTTTCAAACGTTTTGAAACGTTTCTTGATCGAATTGATGATGAAGATTTTAAGATAGCGCTGCTGGTCGGGATTGCTCTTTCCTTTGGGGGACTCGCCCTGTTACTTGGATTATCTGAAGTATTGGGTGCATTCTTAGCGGGAATGATGCTAGCAGAGATTGGAAAAATCGAAAAGGTCGAGCAGACCGTATACCCTGTTAGAGATTTAATGCTTCCTACTTTTTTTATCTACTTTGGGACGACCATTGAACTTGGAGACGGGGTGCCCATGGCAGGGTTGCTTGTATCCATCTTAGTGTGGTCTGTATTTTCTAAAATTTTATTAGGGGTGCTTGGCGGTCCGTTGTATGGATTATCCAAGCGTGTTTCTCTAAGAGCGGGATTATCCATGTGCGCACGTGGAGAGTTTTCCGTAGTAATTGCAAGTACGGCTGCAGGGGTCTTAAAAGTTTTCAGTGGTTTATATATCGTCATTGCTGCTTTTGTAGGAATGCTTTTATTTGAACAAGCCTCATGGATTACAAATAAAGTGTATGGAAAGCCGGTTAAGAAAAAGAAGAATTTAAAAGTTCCCGGTGGTTAATGAATTAATAAGAGGGAGCCAATCCGGCACCCCCTCATCAGGGAGTCAACTATGACTTGAAGTATTGGTTTTCTAAATCTTCAAGCTGCTGCTTGGCGTTTTGATTGAATTCTGTTTCTCTTCTAGTCAGTTTTGACTTTAATTTTTCTACAGCCTGTTTTAGTGACGCCTCATAATCTGGAACTGTATCTTCTTCAAAGGGGTGAACCGCTTCTTTTTGTACATTAGCTTTCTCATTTAAGCTGAGTGCTTTGCGCTGATGGAAGAACACATCTTCTGTTTGACCTGGATTATGGAGATCACCTTGCATAGGGTGCTTATCTACAGCGAGTATTTTAACTAAATAGAAGCGGTTTCGGTCTTCTACGACCTCTCCCACATAAATTCCTGTTTTATAGTGAGCTTTTACAAGAGCTCCTTTTTCAAATTCAGCCATCATAATTCCTCCTTTTGTCATTCATTGTACCAAACATTTAAATTGTGAAGAAATGGTGAAGCTCGTGAAAAACGTGAGGAGAATTTGATATAATGGCAGGAGATATGGAAGGAAGTGATCGTCCTATGATGGAATTCTTATACTTTCCAGAAGATAAATCTGAGTACATTCCGGCTGTACTTATGCTTATTTTATTTATCATTGCTGCGGCTGTAACGATGATTTTTATAATTAAGGCCTCCCGTAAAGAGGAGAAGAAAACAGAAGAAACGTTTTATCCTAAGGAGCACAAAGAGAACGAACGCTGATATTCAAATTATAACCACGCCAATCATAGGTGTGGTTTTGTTATATAATTTTGAATGATGGGGGACAATAATCATAACATTGAGGTCTATAAATGGAGGTCCATTATGTACAAATGGTTATTGCCAGTTCTTGCTTTCTTAATTATCCTGGGTGGCTGTGCTTCTGGAGAAGAAAGGTCACCACTTGAAACATCTATTTATAATAGTGAAAACGATAAAATTGGAACTGCGACTTTTAAGGAGCGTCCAGAAGGGGTGGAAGTCGCCCTTAAGGTTGAAGGAGTGGAGCCGGGAATTCATGCGGTTCATATTCATGAATTTCCTAAGTGTGAGGCTCCAGATTTTAAAAGTGCAGGCAACCATTTTAATCCAATGGATAAAGAGCATGGATTGATGAATACGAAGGGTGCTCATACAGGAGACATGGCAAATGTGGAAGCGGATGGAAGTGGAATGATTGATGTAAAGCTTGTCTTAAGTGAAGCTAAGCTTAAAGAAGCTCAGCAGTCACTGCTAAGGAAGGAAGGCACATCCATTGTCCTGAGCAGCGGTGTAGATGATGGAATGTCTCAGCCATCTGGCAATTCTGGCGAACGTATCGCTTGTGGAAAAATTACATTAAAAGCAGATGATGATGATACAACGGATCCTACCGAGCCAGATAAAGAGCAAGAAGAGAGTTAAATGAGTCTTCCTTTTTAGGAGGGCTACTGAAAAACTCTTTTCTATCGAATCTTTAAATATTTTCTTGAAATGGCTTCAGAATATGTCGTCATTGATCCCAGCCTATAGGGTCTTGAAGGTATACGTGTCCAAGAGGCGATGGAAAGTTTCACGGCTGAAAAGAATCATGAAGTATAGAGGATATAAATCCCATGATACTAAAAGAAAAGCGGACTGTGCGGAAATCAAATGCCGCACAGTCCGCTTTTTTTATTGTATTTCATAGACCTGAGTTTTCTGTGCCCGCTTTTTTAAGGAGATTTTTCTTCGTTCTGATGAACAGCTTCAATAATCCGAGTCACTCCATCTTCAAGAATAGACATAGGAGCAGCTATGTTAATCCGCATAAATCCTTCTCCTTCTTCCCCAAAAGAAGCCCCATCGTTCAGGCCGACTTTAGCTTGCGTTTGCATAAAGGATTTAAGGTCTTTCTGTTCGAGGCCGAGAGAGCGGCAGTCCAGCCAAAGAAGATAGGTTCCTTCTGCCGGAAGGACTCGAATGGATTGGGTTTCTTGGTGGAATCGTTTCATGACATAGTCACGATGGTTCTCTAATGTTTGGTTTAATTCTTCCAGCCATTCCTCGCCGTATTCGTAGGCAGCTTCCATAGCTGTAATACCAAGTGTATTTAACATAACCATTCCCTGGTTCTTAAATTGTTGGTCGATTTGTTCTCTTAATTCTTTGTTCGCTGTCACTAAATAAGAGGCTTGCAGACCTGCAAGGTTAAATGTCTTAGTAGGAGACAAGCACGTGATGGTCCGCTGATTGATATCTTCATTTAATGAAGCTATTGGAATATGAGTATGACCACTGAAAATTAAATCGGCATGGATTTCATCTGCAATGATCATCACATCATGTTTTACGCAAATTTCGCTCATCTTGTTTAATTCGTCCTTTGTCCATACACGTCCCACTGGATTGTGAGGATTGCACAAAATGAACATTTTGACTTGATTATCTTTTATTTTTTGCTCGAAATCTTCGAAATTAATTTCGTAACGATCCCCAGTAAACTCTAGAGGATTGGTTATCAACTCTCGTCCATGGTCTTTTACCACACTGTAGAAAGGCGGATAAACAGGAGTTTGGATCAATACGGGATCTTTTTCTTGGGTTAACGCTTGAATAATCATATGCAAGGAAGGTATAACTCCAGGGCTATATGTAATCCAGTCAGGTTCCACTTTCCAATTGTGTCTCTTATCAAGCCAGCCTGTTATTTTATTTTTTATAAGGTCATCCGGCCAAGTGTAACCAAAAATGCCATGTTCAACTCTTTCTTGAAGAGCCTGTTTCACTGCTTCAGGTATCTGAAAGTCCATGTCAGCTACCCACATGGGCAGTACTTCTTTATCCTGATACAAATCTTCAGCCATATCCCATTTAACCGATCTTGTTCCTTTTCTAGGTGTTACTGTATTAAAACGACTCATAGTCAGCCCTCCATCTCTTGTAGGTTTACTATTTATGATAACTTATGGATTTAGATAAATGAAAATATATCGTTTCTAACATTTTTATTTTCAGGGTATCCATTTTCAAAAAAAAATAAGCAAAGCGAGCGTACGCTTTGCTTACACAGGGGGAATACGAGAAAGTCTTACGTTATACATTATTACCACATTTGATAGATATTAAACCTATTTATTTATTTTTTTTGCTGATTTAAATCGTATAAGAGATTCATAGCCCGCAGAACGTCCTGTTCAGAAAAATCACGAGCCTTTTTTAAGATCAGCTTTGAGCGTTTAACCCCAATTTCTTTAATAAGGGTTTGTAATTCATCGTCCATCAGGGTATCTTCTTCTTCTGTTTCCATTAACTCTGACGCGGGAATGTCGAGTACAGTAGAAATTTTTAAGATGGTATCGAGCTCGGGAAATCGTTCGTTATTTTCATAGCTTTCTAATGTATGGACTCCCATTCGCGCTTTCATCGCTAATTCATCTTTTGTAACCTTTTTTAATTCTCTGTGTTTACGAATATTATCCCCAATTGACATAATTGTTCCTCCTCTGTGCTTTTCTCCATTATACCATGGAGGCTAATGGAGAAGACCTGAATTCACAAAAGGGTCACTAAAGAAATTGTCAGAAATTGACGAACCTAATCTATTGATTTTATTCAGTATAGAGTTTTGCTAAATAGGCTGAACTGTGGTAAAATCATTAATTGCGTGAAAAGAATCGAATAATATATATCAGGAGTTGTATAGCATGTCAGAGAAGTTTCAAGAAGGTCAAGTATTAGAAGGTAAAGTCACAGGAATTCAACCATATGGTGCATTCGTTGCGCTTGATGATCAAGTCCAAGGTTTAGTTCATATTTCTGAAGTGACACACGGTTTTGTGAAAGATATTAACGAGCATCTTTCTGAAGGAGATGAAGTGCAAGTTAAAATCTTGAATATCGATGAAAAGAGCAATAAATATTCTCTTTCTATTCGTGCCACACAAGAAGCTCCAAAGGCTGAACAGCGTCGCCCGCGTAAACAGGCGGCACCTAAACAGCAACAACAGGAAGATGCTTCTGCAGGATTTAACACTTTGAAAGATAAGCTTGAAGACTGGATTAAGCAGTCTGATGATCGTGAAAAATACCGTAAATAATGCTCCGTGATTAAAAATGGCTCAGGTATCTAACCTGAGCCATTTTTTTTTATTCTGTTGATTCTACTGTAGAGTCACTATATTCAGCAGCAGGTGAGAAGTAAATGGAAATGGCGATAAGTCCACTAATGCCGACGAGAGTATAGATGACACGAGCAAAAGCTCCACTCTGCTCTCCACCGCCAAACAAACCAGCAACCAGGTCATATTGGAATAGCCCAATTAATCCCCAGTTGATAGCTCCAACAATAATTAGCAGTAAAGCAACACGTTGAATCCAACTCATGATAAAACCCTCCTGTTCAAGATTGAGATAGAATCATTTCTAGCTTGAGCCACCTTCCAAAAAATATACATATTGCATATCTTTTGAGCCTAAGACAAAAATGGGGGATAATATGATAGGTAATCATAGTTAAGAAAGGAGTTTCTATAGATGGATAATTTTACATTTTATAATCCAACGAAATTAATTTTTGGTAAAGACCAAGTAACTCAGCTGCCGTCTCAATTACCTGAAGGTACTAAAAAAGTACTGCTGGTATATGGTGGCGGAAGTATTAAGAAAAATGGGGTTTATGATCAGGTGGTTGAACAACTGAATCAAGCTGCCGTTGAAATCCTTGAACTCTCTGGAGTTGAGCCTAACCCTAAGCTGACAACAGTGAAAAAAGGAGTGGAGATTTGTCAGCAAGAAGGAGTAGACTTTCTGTTAGCCGTCGGTGGTGGAAGTGTCATCGACTGTACTAAAACAATCGCAACAGGCGCAAAATATGGAGGAGACCCATGGGACCTTGTAACAAGGAAAGAAAAACCTGAGGATGCCCTTCCTTTTGGTACCGTATTAACACTTGCCGCTACTGGTTCAGAAATGAATGCTGGTTCTGTTATTACCAATTGGGAGACCAATGAAAAGTATGGATGGGGAGCTCCGCCATATACTAATCCTTTATTTTCCATTTTAGATCCTCAATATACTGTTTCTGTTCCCAAAGACCAGACCGTATATGGAATTGTGGATATGATGACTCATATGCTAGAGCAATATTTCCATAATCCAACGCAATCTCCTGTTCAGGATGAGATGATTGAAGGAGTGTTAAGAACGGTTGTAAATACGGCACCTAAGCTTCTCGATAACCCGGAATCCTACGAGCATCGTGAAACGATTCTTTATTCAGGTACGATTGCTCTGAATGGTATGCTCCAAATGGGGTATCGAGGTGACTGGGCAAGTCATAATATTGAGCATGCAGTTTCGGCTGTATACGACATTCCCCATGCGGGAGGCCTCGCTATCTTATTCCCTAATTGGATGAAGCACAACTTAGATGTTAACCCAGATCGTTTCAAGCAGTTGGCTGTGAAGGTGTTCGGTGTTAATCCTGAAGGAAAATCCAGCCGTGAGGTTGGCGAAGAGGGAATTCAAGCACTCCGTACATTTTGGAGTTCAATAGGAGCTCCTGAAACACTGGACTACTATGATATAAACGATGAGAAATTTGATGTAATTACTGATCGAGCAATGAAAAGAGGACCTTTCGGAAACTTTAATCAATTAGAGTCGGAAGATGTCGTTCAAATTTTAGAAATGTCTAAATAAGCTGCTTAAGAGAGATCCATTACGTTTTGTTTTGGATCTCTTTTTTTAAATGTATCCGTTTACAATTTTAAGTTTGCTTGATTATAGGAGTAGGTTCCTATAAAGTGAAAATTGGATTAGGTTATTATATGACCAAATGGAGGGAAAGATATGACACACGTACGTTTTGATTATGAAAAGGCGTTGCCATTCTTCGGTAAACACGAGTTGGATTATATACAGGATGCCGTTACTCTAGCTCATGAAGCTTTACATGAAAAAAAAGGAGCAGGAAGTGATTTTCTAGGGTGGCTGGATCTGCCGGAAGATTATGATGAAGAAGAATTTGAACGAATTCATCAATCAGCTGAAAAAATTAAATCAGACTCAGATGTTCTGCTTGTAATAGGCATCGGCGGGTCTTATCTCGGAGCACGAGCAGCTCTGGAGATGCTGAATCACAGTTTCTACAACGAACTTGCTTCTGAAGATCGCAATACTCCGCAAGTATTCTTCGTGGGCAACAGCATTAGTGCTCCTTATATGAATGAACTTTTTGATGTACTAAAAAATAAGGATGTTTCAATTAATGTTATTTCCAAGAGCGGAACAACTACAGAACCTGCTATTGCTTTCCGCCTTTTCCGCAAGTTTCTGGAAGAAAAGTACGGAGTAGAGGAAGCCAGGAAACGCATTTATGCTACTACGGATAAGGAAAAAGGAGCTTTAAAGACGTTAGCTTCAGAACAAGGATATGAAACCTTCGTTGTTCCCGATGACGTAGGCGGACGCTATTCCGTTTTGACGGCTGTGGGATTGCTTCCAATTGCGGCAAGCGGAATTGATATTAATGAAATGATGAAAGGCGCTCAGTCTGCACGACAGGAATTAAGCTCAAGTAAGCTTTCAGAAAATCCTGCTTATCAATATGCAGCTGTTCGCAATGTTCTTTATAACAAAGGAAAAACAATTGAAATGTTAGTGAACTATGAACCATCTCTGCAATATTTTGGAGAGTGGTGGAAGCAGCTGTTTGGCGAAAGTGAAGGAAAAGATCAAAAAGGTATCTTCCCTGCTTCCGCTAACTTCTCCACAGACTTGCACTCGCTTGGACAGTATGTGCAGGATGGGCGAAAAGACTTGTTTGAAACCGTCCTCCATGTCGAGCAGCCTGCTTCAGATATTACGATTGAAGAAGATGAGCAGAACTTAGACGGCTTGAACTATTTAGCTGGTAAAACGGTTGATCAGGTAAATGAAAAAGCTTATCAGGGCACTATGCTCGCTCATACTGATGGACAAGTTCCTAACCTTATTCTTCATCTTCCTGAAAGAAACGCCTATACGTTTGGTTATCTTGTGTATTTCTTCGAGAAGGCTTGTGCCATCAGCGGGTACTTACTCGGCGTAAACCCGTTTGATCAACCTGGAGTGGAAGCATACAAGAAAAATATGTTTGCCCTTCTAGGGAAACCAGGGTTTGAAGAAGAGAAAGAGAAGCTTGAAAAACGCCTATAAGATTAAATTTTGTTGAATACAGGGAATAGGAAATAATTAACACCTCAGGTCATCCATATTTTGGATGACCTGAGGTGTTTTTAATTGGGCAAGATAGTGCTTAAAAGGAGTGAATAGAATGATACCATTATCTTCATCGCTTACAGGAAAAGTATATCGATTTACGGATGCAGAACTTGCCCTTAAACCAATTGGTTTTAAGCTTTCGGACAACTGGGATTATGAACATGGATACTTCGATTATAAGATCGATGATCATGTAGGCTATCAGTTTATACGGCTGCCGTTTACAATGGAGTCTGGATCTATGGATGCTCCGACTGACTATGCGACCATCCGCATGGAAGAACCCTTCCTGCTATCACATAAATATAATCCTGGTCTTGATGATAACGTTAAGGAAGGTAATTTCCGGGCGATTTTTGATCAATTCTCAGAGCCTGTTGATAAAGATGCTTCATTTCCGGAGGAGCACATTGGCACAGGGCAGGAAGTGTTGGCAGAAGCCGAGCAAGCTTTATTGACGAAGCGGGGAGAAGACGATTAAATAATCCCCTTTTTCCAATTTCATATCTCCATCGAGATCAAAGGAGACTTCTTTTCCCTTTTTAATACCGATAATTTGGCAGCTTTTCTTCAAGAAGTATTCTAGTGCTTGAATGATTGGCTGCCCTTCCAAATTATCAGGTACTTTTTCTTCATGAAATTGTCTGGTCGTCAATAAATCCAGTAACAACTCAAAAGGCTGAACTGGATCATTGCGGTAAAGTTCGTGGAAGAATAGACTGCTCATAAAATCATTAGATCGAATAACCGTGTTAGCTCCAGCTCTTTCCGCATTAATTCGCTGTCTGTCAGTCAACACTTCGGCAATAATAAATAATTCAGGGTGATGTCCTTTTGCAGCTACAGTCTGGTGAATAACGGATTGGTCCGATTGTTCTTCACGTTTAGAAGGGTCTGCGGTAATAATCGCCATTCTCGCCTCGCAAAGATTCGCTTTTAAGAGAATGTCTTCGTCGGTTGCATCTCCTTTGATAAAATGTACATAAGACAAGTTACGATAAAATTCGTGCATAGTACGATCTATGAGAACAATTCTTTCCTGGATTCCCTGAAATCCCATCATATCTATAAGCTGCCTTGTCCGTTCGTTCCATCCGATGATTACCAGATGATTTGACCCACGGAAGTCCACCTGTCCCCGAACTAAAGCTTCTTCATGTTTGACGGTGGAGGCTGACAGAGTGGCCATGTAGAAGGTTACCAGTCCCCCTCCAGTTAATATAAGCAAAATAGCCGTAATCTTTCCCAGGGCACTTAGCGGGACATAGTCACCGTAACCTACTGTAGCCCCGGTAACAAATGCCCACCATACCCCGTCAAATAAAGTAGGGAAGCTTCTCGGCTCAATCCAATGGATAATCATACCGAAAAAAGTCATCATAACGATGACTGTCCCTAAAAGTCTTAAGAATAAAGGTACTTGAAAATATAGCCGAACGAAGGATTGCATCATAAATGCTCCTTTTTTAGTTCATTATAGCTAATAAAAAGATGATTCAAACATAAAAAAACTTGCCCTAATCGCTTAGTGGCAAGTTATCTTTAAACTTATGCTAATGTTCTTATCATATCTTTGTAAACATAGTGCCAGAAATTCTGATGATCCCGATAAGCTTTTGTGATAAAAGTAAGCATCTGTTTCTGCTTTTCCTGATAATCTTTTGTTTCTTTCTCAGGCAGGCTGCCGATGGAATCATCCAGAAAAGTTTGCAGCTCTGGTGCTCTAGGGCCCCATGAACAAATCTCTTCCCCATCTCTATCTATGAAGATGATTATCGGTATGGAACGGGATTTCCCGTTGGTAAGATACCGGTCCATTAATTCAAGATTCTCATCACGTCTAAGAAAATGAGTTTCAATATGACCAGCTTCTGCTAATCGAAGAAAAATAGGTACATTTAACATCGCATCTCCGCACCAGTCTTCCGTAAGAACGACGGCACGTATATCTTTTTTCTGAAGTTTTTCAAAAAAAGGATAGTCCTCTGTAGAGATATTAAAGTGCTCATATATATATATAAGATCTTTTTGGAACTTGTCCATTGAATCCACGTATTCTTGGGCTGTCATCCCTTTTTGAAACCAGTCTTCCAAATTCATCGAATCCCCTCCTTCTAAATACTACATCTCAATATATTCCCTAATGGATGATTGTTTAAGCATGATTTAGAAAACTAAGTAACTTTTTTGATATGATGAGGAGAGAAAAAGGAGGAATAATAAAAATGAATGAAAACCGATTGGATTTTTTACTAGAATTGCTGCAAACTCCCTCTCCTTCCAGTATGGAGATGGAGATTCAAAAACGCTGGATTAAAGAAATAAAACCATTTTCTCATGAAGTCAGAACGGATCATGCTGGAAATGCTATTGCGATTCTGAATCCGGAAGCGGAATTTAAGGTACTGCTGGCCGGCCACTGTGACGAAATCGCATTGGTGATTAATCGAATTGATGAACAGGGATATCTTCATTTTGACAAAATGGGAGGGATTAATCCTAAAGCTGCTGTTGGAATGAAAGTCACGATCTTAGGTTATGATAGAACGTTGACAGGGGTGATAGGTGTTAATGCTCAGCACCATGGCGGAATAAAAGGAGACTTCGGCGTCGATGATTTATTCATTGATTGTGGTGCAAAATCTAAAGAAGAGATAGAAAAACTAGTGCAAATTGGTGATTTAGCGGTTTATAAACGTACCCCTGAAGTTATGATGGATCGCTACATAGCCGGACGAGGGTTGGATAATCGGACCGGTCAATTCATTGTAGGAGAAGTACTCAGGCGCTTATCTGAAAAACAAGTAAAAGTGGGAGTGTATGCGGCAAGTACGGTTAATGAAGAAACCAATATGGGAGGTGCGTTCTTTGCTGCTGCAGGTATTGAACCAACGATGGCTATCGCCTGTGATGTCACTTTCGCTACAGATTATCCAGGAGTGAACAAAAATAAATACGGCGATATTCAGTTAGATGAAGGTCCTGTGTTGGCAAAAGGAGCCCCGATCAATCGGAAGATCAACCAATTGCTAGAGAAAACTGCTAAAAAGCTGGATATGAAAGTCCAGTACGAACTCACTCCAAGAATGACAGGTACAGATGCAGATAAAATGCGTCTAACTGGCAAAGGTGTTCCAGTAAGCCTTGTATCTCTGCCGCTACGGTACATGCACTCTCCGGTAGAAACCGTAAGTATGAAAGATATTGACGAAGAAATTGATTTGTTAGTAGAAATGATTGCCAGCATGACAGGCGAAGAAAATTTAAATCCATTGGAAGATTAATAATAGAACTATGATCCGCCGTACCATGTTGTTTCCTATAGTTAATTCCTTCCTGGATAGGAATAATTCATGATTTTTTGGATATACTATCCATTAATGCTTTAAGTTTTATTTCCTTAACGAAGGAGAGAGCGGAATGGATCGGGAATTACTTCATCAAAGTATTATGTCTCTAAAGGGAAGAATAAGTACGGGCGAGTTAACTTTTAATGGATGTGAAGAATATGTATTTCACCAGTTGGATAAAGTAAAAGAGTTAGAGGATGGTTTAGTAGATATTAATACCGTATCGTCTTCTTTGAGGTTGTTGCTTCAGGCTGCAGAAACGCAAAAAGTGAAGGCATGATGGGTTGATAAAGACCTAATGGAAACGCCCCCTCGTTATTATGTGAGGGGGCTTATTTTTTCCAGAAATAAGGTATATTGCATCTCCAAAGTTCTATATGTCAAAAGTAGTGGAATTTCGACAAAATCTTTGGAGTCTTTCCAAGGAAATTAGACTTATATTGACAGGTAGTTAAGGTAGAATGTTTATTGAAGATGGTTACTAATAAGGACACTGAGGTGTTCAGCAGTTATAACGATAAGGAGTAGCCCATCTCTCCATAATAGACAATAAATAGGAGTGTACCTGATGATATCTGGAGATTTTCTTTCTGCCGGCACCTTGATGGAAAAAAGTTATTTTGACGTAGAACCTGTAAGCCGAAGAGTTAAGGTGTACGATCTGCCTGAGGACGTAAGTGGATTTATCAAGGAACTTACGCAAGCAGCCTATAAAAAAGACTGTGATAAGCTTATTTTTTATGTGAAAACTGGGAGTAAAGAAGAAGCAGATTTACAAGAACATTCCTGTAAAATTGAAGGAGAAATTAAAGGTTTTTTCCGTGGAGATGATACAAGAGTTTATGCTAAATATTTAAATCCTGACAGAGAGAAGAAAAAAGAGGGAAACGTCATTGACTATGTTAAACAATTGAATCATACTTCCACCGCGAAAACTAAAAAGCTGATGGACGGTTATACAATGAAGTGGGGTAGAGAAGAGAATGCTGAAGAAATGGCAGAACTCTATCAAACTGCTTTTGCTAAGTATCCTACTCCTATTCATAATCCAGATTATATCGTTGACATGATGAAAGACCATGTCCATTTTGCGCTCATTTTTAAAGGTGACAAGTTAGTTAGTGCCTGTTCTGCTGATGTATTTCCAGAATATAAAGCAGCAGAATTTACAGATTGTGCAACACTGCCGGAACATAGAGGCAAAGGTCTTTTATCTCATCAGTATCCTTTTCTTGAAGAAAAAGCGAAAGAATTAGGAATTCATACAATGTTCTCCTATACGAGGGCAACTTCAATGGGGATGAATATTGTGGCTGCTCAGCAAGGATTTACTTATGGTGGGTGCATGATTCAGAACAGCTGGATCGGGACAGGACTGGAAGATATGAATATCTGGTATAAAATTCTATAAAACGAAACAGGACAGCTCCTAGCTGTCCTGTTTTTTTATGCATAACATAATTAAAATTTAACATAAAAATTCGCTTGTATTTTAGGATAAATAGAGCTCTTGTGGAGATTCTAACTAAATGTTGCTTAATTATTTCAAGGATAGGTGAAAATCATATGCCAAGGCTTAATCAAGAAACAAATTCATTTAAATTTACGAATCAAAATGATCGTAAGCGGTTGAACGGAAGGCAGATGGGACCGCTTAGAATTAATCATGAACGACCAGAGCGCGGCAGTAAAGTGGCGTTAATTGGCTGGAGTGTGCCGTCAATTGAAGCTATGCAGCAAATGGAGAAACCATATATAGTGGTTAGCCATGAAGACTTTAAACCTTATGCGGAGCAGCATAACATTCCTTTTTTTGCATGGGATTTTGGAAAACCGAGCCATTATCAGGAGGTTTATGAACGATCAGGGGATCTTTTCACCCAATTAGTGGAGTTGGACGTCGGTCATACGATCCCTATCTTCGAGGAAACGGTAGAATGGTCTGGCGCATTGAATGCCCGACTACGAAATGACCCGAATGTATTCGATCACTCTATTCTCTTTAGAGATAAAGCGATGATGAAGCGCAGGGCTCACATAGGTGGGTTAAAAGTGGGCGTATTTGAAGAGGTAGAAAATAAGGAAGAGGTTAAACGTTTTTTCAGAAGGGTTAACCAATCAATGTTGAAAAACCATAGTCAAGAGCCTGATCCCATCCATTTTAAAGCGTTAAATAAGGCGGGAGCGGCCGGCCATCGCATGATATTTTCAGAAGAGGATATCGAAAGCAAGCTGACGGACGAAAGCTTTCCTGGGCTTGTAGAGAGTCATCTGCATGGGATGGAAATTTCATGTGAGGTTTTCATTCATAAGGGTGAAATCAAGTTTCTGAATATAACAGAATATGTACTTCTCGGATACTCCAGTATGGTGCCGCCGTCAGCTGCTTTAGAACATTATCGCCCTCTGATAGTAGAAGAAGTTGAGAAACTTATCCATGCCTTTGATATTCAATACGGCATGATCCATCCAGAATTTTTTATTACGGATCAGGATGAGGTTTACTTTGGAGAGGTCGCCTACCGAATTCCGGGCGGTCATATATTTGAACTGATACAAAAAGTATACAAATTCAATCCGTTTGGGGCTCACCTTCTTTGTTGTGATCCTCATACATCTCAGGAAGAACTGGAAAAATACGTGCCAAAAGAAGCAGAAGCCGATGGGCATGCGGGAAGTTTCTTAGTTTATCCCCGCAAGAAAACCGTAAGTCGTGTGCAAATTCCGCCTGAGATGGAAAGTCATCCGAGTTTTGATAAACATACGTTGTATAAGCCTACGATTACGAAGTTCCAGGACACAAATGAAGGATATGGAAATCATTGGGGAACGGTTTTTCTACACGGGAATGACAGCGAAGAGATTTCTCAATTATTAACCGATTATGTGGACTACGATTTTTATATTTAGGAGGAAGCACATGCGATGGCAGTAAAAATGGATACATCTAAAATTGAGGCTTTTAAACAAGAACTAGAGACCATGGAGTCTACTTATTCATTTGCAAAATCCATGTATCAAAGTAATGTATTACAGGCAGCAGCTAAGTTGATGGATGATGAGGAAGGTTTATCAGCTTTATACCAGCTTGCGGAACGCTATGAACAAGCTGGCATTTTTCAAGACAGTCCCTGGGAGGATCCGTCTAAGCTTCAGCCTTTTCTTGTAAAAGGGTCTCTTCAGGCAGGCGGTTTAACGACGATATCAGAAATGCTGAGTGAATTAAGAATGGTGGCTATAGCTAAAGGTGTATACAAGCGGGAAGGGATCTCAGAGGGGCAGGCAAAATCTTTCTTGCACGAAGTTATGGCTTTGAATATAGATATTCTCTTCCCAGAAGAAACGGAAGCCGCTCGGATTGAAGGTAAAGGAAAAGAAAAAGATCGGATGGAGCGCATATTTCAATTCTTAGAAGAAAAGTTATCCCTAGCTTCTATTTCAGGCGAACTAGTAAAAGAAATCAGCGGTCTTATTGCCCAGCGTCCCATCATGGTAAATAGAATCGTTAAAATGGTTAATCATGCGGAAAAGTTAATGGAAAAAGAGATTGAGGAGTCAGATAGAAAAGCCATCCAAACCTATGTAGATGCTATTAAGGGCAGAACGAAAAAAAGCAGAAACTGTGATACCAAAAAATACAGAAATAAAATGAAGAACTTAAAAGAAGATGCCATTAGGACTGAAGCTCAATCTTTTGCTAAAACGATGCGTGAAACGGGACTTGTCGCATCTAATCATGTGGTACTCGTCCGTTATATTAATAAACAGCATCCTCAGTTACTTGCTGAGGCGCTGGATTTAACGAACAAGGGAAAAGCAAATTTAGAAGAGCATATGTCGTTTGTGCAGCAATTAATTAAGGCGGGAATTCATATTCCATTAAAACAGTCACTATACGGTCTGGCAAAAATACTGGATCGAGGCGTTTTGTCCTCATCGCCGGTTATTCCAGGGCTGCGCAGAATCTTCGAATTGGATCTTCATTCAGAAACTAGAAAAGTACTGTTAAATTCCATTAATGGAAATGAAGGGATTACGGCAAATAGCATTCTGATCGCTGGAGTAATAAGCGTTCTTGGGCAGCCGCTTGGTATAGGGCAGGGAATGAACCCTACTTGTCAGACAGCGAGAGGAATAAGTCTGTGGTCACTTCATGCTCCAGGACACTTACTTGACTTAATTGCCAGAGCGGCAAGGGACGGGGATGTGGATCTTAACTTTGAAGGACAAACGATTCACTCAAAAGATTTACGGGAAGGATTAGTTGATGATCTACACGATGAATTAGACCCTGTTTCACTAATTCTTGTCCCGCATTTAGATCGAATTTATTCAGAGCTGGTTCGTCGTTCGAAATTCCGGGGCGATGATGTTCATAAATGGGTCAATCCGGCGTTTTATGGAAACTGGGTTCAAAAAGGATTTTGCGGTGTTATTGACCCTATGACAGGCTCTGTAGCTGATTATCCAGGATTTGTACGATTATTTTATGGTACCCATCATCCAGATTATAATGAAGGCTATGAATTGATTTATCCGAATCCGGTTGGAATATTTATTACCAATGCATTTGGGAAATTATTAGGGCTCCACGCCGTTTCTATCCAAAGAATTGCAAAAGACCCGGAGGGGGAAATGCGTATTTATTTCTATAACCCCAATAATGACAGCTCTCAAGACTGGGGGCAGGGTATAGAGCCCAGCGTAGAAGGGTGTAATGAGATTCCGGGAGAGTCTTCTCTTCCATTCCATCAATTTGTCTCCAGGCTATATGCATTTCATTATAACCAATATGAGCAGGGAGACGCTTATGCCGTTGAGGATGAAATTGTTCAAGAAGTAGAGAAGTTAGCAAAAGAGAGCTGGGGCGAACAGCATACGTGGGTACAATTATAAAAAAAATTAAAAATACCGGTTTCTGAGTCAACAGGAACCGGGGTTTTTTCTTTGGGGATGGCAGAAGGTGGATGAGGGGAATAGTAAATGAATTCAGGACTGCCTAAGTCAATTTCAAATTTGAAATTTTCTTTTATTATGACTAGTTCTGAAACTTATTTGCTAGTTCCCATTCACCCTTACTATGGTAAATGTGGTTTATAACTTAAGAGTTGCCATTTTTACACTCTTTTTATAAAATAAATATACAATTACATATCGATTCCATCTTCGGGGCAGGGTGATTAATTCATCTCATGGCTCTTTTTTTATATCTATTAACCTATCCAAGTGAAGTGATTTAAAATTGACATACTTTTTGACATACTTTTACTCACTTTTGATTATAACCTTATATATTCGATAAAGTAGATTAGCATAACTTTGCTAATAACAAGAATTGGTTTGAACACTATTATTCATTATTTATCATAAGGAATCCATGGGCGGCATGATGTGAGAGCCCCCAAAACCCTTTCATCATAGGATAGGAAAACAATTTGACTGGATATTGACTGGTTTTTAAAACTAAATTTAAAAGCCTCTCAAGAGTTTATAAACTTTTGGGAGGCTTTTATTTTATTCTTAAATAATCAGCCACTTATAATCTAGATGAATACATATGTAGATCTTTCGTCAGCAGCTAATAACATGGGGAGAATCCATGGGAAAAAATTCCGAGTCTACGATTGTTTATATGCTTTAGTAGTCCCCAAGGGGCATTAAAGACTAAAGTGAAAGGGCGAGATAAGTATCAATAAGGTGCCAGAATTCCTCTACACTTTTGTGATATAGTCGTTCATGTAATTGAGGATTAGATGATGGATCACTTCCTGATTGTGTTGTCGATAATTTTGCTTATGATAAAGAAAAAGGAGAACAAGTGGAAGTGGTATGTCCTTTTTGTGAAGCACGATGGACATAGCGAAAGACGCCCCAAGAGATTAATCGATGCTTGGGACGTGGAGAAGGCGCGTTAGCGCTTTTGTTCTTGTTCTTCTAATGCATTCTCTTTAACGTATATAGAGACGGTAGAGCTTTTCACACGGAACTGCCCGAAGCCGTCCTTTGTAATTTTTACGCGTGAGGGATGGTTACCTGTTATGTCTATCCAGATTTGTCCGGCGAGTTTTTTTCCGACATACATGCGTTTTTTTCCA
>NZ_JBAPTY010000363.1:0-2584 GCF_049282395.1 Halobacillus sp.
ATGACTATATTCTGTCCACGAATTCTGAAGCCTTCTCGAAAGATTCGGATAAGAGTATGAGTTATAAGGAATTGACCCACATTTTAATTAATTATGCAAAAGAACATAATAATCAAGTCGATCATGAGGCATTTGAGCAATACTTGATTGACCATTACAAATTCACCCCGGCAAACTTCTCTCAAATTATCTGGAGAGCGAGAAAGGTAGATCCGCGCTTAAGAAGTTTAATCAGCGGAAATCGGAAAATTACGATACTGGATGACAGAACATCCGAGTAGGCAGGATGGAAAAAGGCTAAATAAACTTGTACATAGGATTCACTGAACCCCTCTTAACCGTATATGGCTTAGAGGGGTTTTTTTACATCAGCGTTAGGACATGTATAAATCTGGTATGTGTTTGGATGTGTCATGATGTGCATGAGGGTATGGATTACGGGTATCGTACTATGACATGTGTACTAGTTGATTATGGATGGAAGCGTGGAAACTGTCAGGAGTATGAATATGTGGTTTAGATAGCCTCGAATGATTAAATCGACGTAAAGCCTGAATGACTTTTATAGGTAAACAAGCAATTAGAGTTCATTATATAAATGAAGGAAAGGAGCGCTGTTTATGAGTTCCGTTATTGAAACCGATGTACTCATTATTGGAGCAGGCCCTTCAGGACTTATGGCAGCCAATGAATTACAGAAACGAGAAGTGGATTTCATCTGTTTAGAGAAGAGAGCAGAACCCTCCGATTTGTCCAAAGCACTAGGCATCCAGGCAAG
The DNA here is from genome assembly GCF_049282395.1 of Halobacillus sp. Classification (NCBI taxonomy): domain Bacteria; kingdom Bacillati; phylum Bacillota; class Bacilli; order Caryophanales; family Bacillaceae; genus Halobacillus; species Halobacillus sp. The sequence goes on from NZ_JBAPTY010000363.1 coordinate 779, forward strand.
GACCCTTGAAATGTTTGAGTTATTAGGTCTTCATAAATCTTTTTTGAAAAAGGGATATCCCGGGCCGGGGGCGAAACTTCACTTAGGGGGAGAGAAACCATCTCTAGTAGAACTTTACCACATTAAAAGCAGATACCCTTATCTGTTCATTATCCCTCAGAGCGAGACAGAAGCTATATTAGAAGATCATTTAGAATCCTCAGGCGGTAAGGTAGAGCGTGAACATGAAGTGGTAGAAGTGCTCCAGTCTGATCAAGGTGTTTATGTCAGTGCCAGACATGAGGGTGAGCTTAAAAAATATTTTGCCAAGTACTTAATTGCCTGTGACGGGGTTCATAGTAAAGTCCGTCAAGACCTGGGTGTCGACTTTATCGGTAAAGATGAAGGGTTCACCTTTTTCCTTGGGGATGTAGATATTCCTGACTTTAACGAGATTTACATTGATATGACCCTTAACGACCGCGGCGCCGTTGCTTTCTTTCCTTATGCAGACGGCAGTTACCGCGTGGTGGGGATGGACCGGGCCAAGCAGGGCCTTCCCCATAAAGATGATCTCTCCCTGGAAGAACTGCAGGAAAGCATGAACACAATTCTTCCTGTTTCTTATGAGGTGGAGAACCCGAAGTGGCTGACCTATTTTGGTACCGCTCACAGACAGGTTCCCAATTATCGAACAGGCCGGATATTCTTTGTAGGGGATGCGGCTCATATTCATAATCCTTTAGGCGGCCAGGGAATGAATCTCGGACTTCAGGACGCAGCCAACCTCGGTTGGAAACTTGATGCAGTATTAAAAGGGTATGCGAATGATTCCTTTCTTAACAGTTACCACGAGGAGCGCTCTCCAATTGGGGAAGATATTCTGAAGGAAACCTCCACGATGCTGAAGGTTATCAATCTAGATGGAATTGAAGGCAGAATAAGGAACTGGACAGGAAAAGCAGCTCTGACGCAAAGCTGGATTGAAGGGATCGTAGCCAATCGCTTGTCCCATGTTAATAACGAGTATTCGACGACGGACGGGAACAAAGCGCTGCGGGATTCTTCTCTTTCAAGAGGCGCCCTTCAAGCAGGCAAACGAGTCCCGGATCACTTGTTGTTCTTTGATGGAACGAATGATGAAAGACTGTACCCTCTTATCGAGCAACATGGACATCTCTGCTTTATTTATATTGACGCTCAGAACCAGGAGTTAATTGACTATGCCTACTCCTTTTATGAGAAGGTCAAAGAAAAATACCAGAATCTATTCAAGATCTTCCTCGTTGCGAAGGGTGGTACCGTCCGTACCGATGGAGACGAACTTCCGATTATTTACGACGTCCACCGAGATTTGAAAAAGAAACTAGGTATGGACAAAGGCCACACTTTAGTTATCCGTCCCGACGGTCACGTTGCGTTTCATGAATCGTCGACAGATGCAAAAGTAATGATGGACAAGCTTGCTCGATTTTTTAGTTAGACTACTAAATAAGCTGGCGCAACTGTTAAAAAGTGTGCCGGCACTTACATAAGGCTCAGTTTCAAGATAATAGAGGAGGTTCAAAATGGCCGGAAAGATCTACTTACTCCTAATTCTATCCTTACTCTTTTCATTGGCTGGTTGTTCTAGCGAAACAAAAATTTCTGCGAAAGAAGCATCTTATTTTGAAACAGAAAATTATACCATGCTTGGTTTAGAAAAAAGTGTAGGATTTATTTTAGACGAAGGTGAAAATCTAGTCGCTAATCAGAAAAATAAATACATGTGGCATTTATGGAATAACCAAGATTTTGAAGGGAAAGCATTTAAAGTTACAGGAGTGA
>NZ_JBAPTY010000364.1:0-1822 GCF_049282395.1 Halobacillus sp.
ATCAATATGAACCTGGATCGCCTCACCATCCTCTACTTGCATAGGTTCCAAACCTTCCGTCATTTCCTCATGGTTCATCTGGTCGACAGTGGCAGAATCCTCTGAACAGTCAGGGGCAAAACACCCGCGAATCATATTCGTTTCAATTTCTTCTCCTTCATAGGTGAAGGTTACGGTTGGCTTTTCCTCTAACACGTCTTTGCTCTCATTTTGAGCTTCAGTGGAGCCTGAGCTGGATTCAGAATTGGAATTCTCCGTTTCTCCGGGCTGACAGGCCGCTAAAGTTAATAATAGAACCAAATAAACAAACTTTCTCACACTCCTACTCCCCTAAACAAAATCATATTGTTTACGAATCATTACAAGCTATGATTCTCACCTAAACGATTTAGCCCTCCTTATAATCAAATAAACTCAACTACGGAATAATTAAATGAAAAAAAGAATAACCGGGCTCAATGATAAGCATGGTCATTCTTATTTATACAGAGTGAAGGAAAAAATAAAGGTAATTGTATTATTCTAAAGACCCATGCTCCGTGCCCCACAGGTGCATCTCTTCAAGAATTGGCATCAGCGTCTTTCCAAAGGCTGTAATCGAATACTCTACTTTAGGAGGAATGCTGTTATATTGCACCCGATGAATAAAGCCATCCTCCTCAAGCTCTTTAAGCTGCTGACTTAAAACTTTATGGGAGACACCGGGAAGCAGCCTTCTTAAAGCATTGTAACGAAGAGTTCCATCTACGTTCAGGTGCCACAATATAACGGTTTTCCACTTGCCACCTATTTTCTTCAGCGTATATTCGATCGAACATTTCAATTTACCGTCCTTATCCATTGGAGCATCCATTTTCATACCGTCCTTCCTTACTTTTTAGTAAGTGTCTCACTAAAAAGTGCATACTTACATCGTCTATTATTGAAAATTATAATGGATGTTGTACAAAAAAAGAAATGAGGAGGAACGTTAATATGCACACTTATCCGAGAGCATTTTCTCATATAGGATTATCCGTACCTAATTTGGATAAGGCGGTTCAATTTTATACAGATGTAATGGGATGGTATGTCATTATGGAGCCTTCAGAGGTGAAAAATGATGATACACCGATTGGCCAGATGTGCCGTGACGTCTTCGGCAACGATTGGGACGAGTTTAGAATCGCTCATTTAGCCACAGGGGACCGGATCGGTATCGAACTATTTGAATTTCCGGAGAATGAACAGCCGGAAAATAACTTTGAATACTGGAAAACGGGGATCTTCCATTTCTGTATTCAGGATCCGGACATCGAAGGCATGGTTGAAAAAATCAAACAGCTTGGCGGGAAGCAGCGGATGCCGATCCGTGAATATTATCCTGGGGAGAAGCCGTTTAAAATGGTTTATGTAGAGGATCCGTTTGGTAACATTTTCGAGGTCTACACGCACAGTTATGAGTTAACTTATTCGGAAGGCGCTTATTAAATAAGACAGGGCGAATCTATAAAAAATAGGTTCGCTCTCTTTATTTTTTAAGGCGAAATTATATTCTTCAGGATGTGCCCTTCCCTGAAAATTGTATAATTTGTGGTTAGAAAAACTATAATAATATGCTCCATATTAAAGAAAATTGGAATTGGATACATAGACAAAAGAGGTATGTACTTTCATTATAGAGGATAATCTACGAAAATCTGAAACAATCCAGTCAACTTGTACGTAAAAAGAATAAAGGTAGACTAGAGAAGGTTGAAATAATTCTGTGCAAATCTAGGATTGGAGAGAAAGTTTTATGACTTGTGATGATGATCAGTGAATGGAGCATTCAGTATAGCAA
>NZ_JBAPTY010000365.1:0-2956 GCF_049282395.1 Halobacillus sp.
AATAAACAAACCCGCTTAGAACAGGAAATAGCGGCTATCGAAAATTACATTCAAGAGCTCGAGGGATATACAGTACCTGAACCTGAAAATGAGTTGAGCGAACCAGGCCGTAACGACCCGAGCACGGAAAATAATTCAAATTTCGGGAACCTCAGCCCAGACAATTCCTCCAATGGAGAAACTAGTAACAGTGACACGGAAGGATCCTTTGCAGAAACAAAGTTTCTAAAAAAAGAAAAAATTGCCGAACAAGAAACTGCCCTGGCTCAAAAAGAAGCCATGGCTGCCATGGTGGAAAGTCAACTTAATCAACTGCGTGAGAATGGAGAGGTCATTACGGTGAGCAGTCCATTCTCAGGAACTGTCACGGATACTTCAAATGATTTAGACAAACCCATTATGACCCTCGCTTCAACTGAACTGAACCTTAAAGGGGATTTAAAGGAAGAACACCGCCCTGAGGTAAAACCAGAAATGCCGGTAACGATGTACGTTCCCGAACTGAACATGGAGCTTAATGGATCTCTTTCAACCATTCAGGATCATCCGGAAGAGGTAGAAGTCAACGAAAGCAGCAGGTACCCATATGAAGTCACGGTGGATGAAGTAGATGATAAGGTTTTGCCGGGTTATCATGCAGAAGTAGATATTATTACAAAGCAAGTTGACGGGGTCGTTACCACTCTTGAGGATGGACTCATCAGAGAGAAGAAATCCTACGTGTGGACGATGAATGAAGATGGAAAAATCGACCGGCACGAAGTAGAAACAGGGCTTAAAGAAAATAACCTGATAGAAATACAAAAAGGCTTGGAAGCTGGTGAGTGGGTGGCCTATCAGCCAAAAGACGAGTTTAGAAGGAATTCCACCTTTTTTACTCCTCTCAAGTCTCAGGACTTGGATGTTTCACAAATATGGCATTCAGATCAGGAGAGTATTGTGAATTATGGATTGCTAGGTTTGCTAGCTCGTTAATTTAAGCAGGTGAGCACCCTTATTCCTAAAAGGAAAGGGTGCTTTTTAATGATGGATGATCCTATCCATTGCATATTGAGTCGCTCCATGGCACGATATACATGATAATTTTAAGTAAAGGGGGACCTATAGATGAAATTAAGTGTATTAGATCAATCCCCCATTTTATCCGGGATGACCTCTCAAGATGCACTAAAGCAAACAACAGAACTGGCAGAATGGACAGACCGATTAGGCTACCACCGTTTTTGGGTAGCTGAACACCACAGTACGGAAAGCCTGGCGGGGTCATCACCCGCTATCTTAGCTGCCCACTTAGCGGCCCGTACTGACCGCATACGCATAGGAACAGGCGGTGTTCTGCTTCCCCATTACAGCGCCTATAAAGTTGCAGAATCCTTTCGTGTGCTGGAAACTTTACACCCTAACAGAATCGACCTCGGTGTAGGACGTGCGCCAGGCGGCATGCCAAACGTAAACATAGCTCTAAACCGTGGCAGCTCCCCTGATATTGAAGGATACCCGGCTCAAATAGAAGAATTGATGGCATACTTGCATGGACAAGACCCCCAAGGAATGAATGTCTATGCTACTCCTAAAGGAGAAACCTCTCCCCCGATCTGGATGCTCGGATCCAGTGGGACAAGCGCCCGCCTGGCTGCAGATTTAGGTGCTTCGTATTCTTTTGCCCATTTTATTAATGGCCATGGAGGAACAAGAGTCGTGGATCGTTACAAAAAATACTTTTCTCCTTCCATGCAGCAAAGCACTCCGGACGCGAATGTCTCGATTTTCGTCGTATGTGCAGAGACAGATGAACATGCCGAGTATTTAGCTTCCAGTCTTGATCTCGCTTTACTACAGATTGAACAGGGTATGAGAAGAACTGGTTTTCCTACACCTGACGAGGCCCTGCAACATTCTTATACTTTTTTTGAGCAGGAAAGAATACAAGATAATCGCAGCCGAATGATTGTCGGTTCTCCTGATCGAGTAAAACAAGAGATTGAGGAGTTGGCAGAGAGCTATCAAGTAAACGAAATTATTATTAATACGATCGTTTCTCCTTTTGAGGAACGACTCCGCTCATACGAACTTTTAGCTGAAGCCTTTCAACTTCATAAAAAGTAAGTGTAAACACAGGAACTTGTATCTCATATCAAGTTCCTGTGTTTTTTACTCCCTCTCTTTTCTTTCCTGTTATTGTATTTCGTATTTTGTCCCTTACTATAAAGTATTTTAACTCTGCAAATGAGAGAACCTCCGTCCTGAAGACGGAGGTTTCATTATGTAACTAGCGCTTAGGACGACCCGCCGGTCTCGTTAAGGACAACAAATCCTCGTCTAAATTCATAACTTTTTGCTCAACCATTTGACGTGCATCCTGAATCCCTTTGTTATATAAGAAGGGACCAAGCTCTTCTACCATTAATTGCACAAGCTGGTCAGCTGCTAATTCACCGATCTCCTCGCCTCTTTCAAGTTCAAAGTACTCCTGAATTTTGGCAATCACGTAGTCTTTTTCTTCCTTTCTTAAAGATGGAAGCAATCGAATCATTCCCCTTTCTAATTAAAGCTTACCATATCCTTAAACGAAAATGAGTAGGAGAGGACGTTTCTTTATGACGGGTTATTGAGCGACAAACTATTCCTAACGTACTATTTCTTCATTCCGAGGGCGCAGACGGTATTATTCGGAAATGTCGGCTTAATAAATACTTCAATTTGATTAAACCCTGCTTCTTCCAGTAGTGCGCGAAGCTGTCCTCCCATAACCTCAGTCGTCTCATCACTAGTCCCACGTCCATGTGGGGAAAGGGTTATGGCTATTCTCCCTCCTGGCCGCAATAAGGAATGCAGATGATTTAACGTCTTTACAGGCGTCTCCCAAAATGAAATGTTGTTAATGGAATAGATTTTATCAAGGGGCTGATAAAAGTCTTCCAACATTTGAGCCTCCCCCTGCATCATACATATCTGT
>NZ_JBAPTY010000366.1:0-3584 GCF_049282395.1 Halobacillus sp.
GCTAATGATCCTTCCTGGATTAAAACGTTTAAACAAGTCGAGCAGATGGTGACAGATTTTCCTGAATATTTACCAAACACGTATTTGCAGTATTATTTATATCCTTCACAGATGGTGGATAAAGAGGAGCCGGATAACACAAGGGCCCGCCAGGTCATTAACGGGCGTGAGAAACGCGTGCACACATTGGCAGATCAAATCATTGCAGATGATACCACTGAAAATGTGGAGCTTGAAGTAGATATCCACGGTCGTTATATGATTCGAGTTGCGGCATCCATGGCTTATAACAATGGTGACATTTTTATAGTGATGGTTGAGAACAACGGAACGATTGCCAATCTACCTGATGATGTCATGGTTGAGGTTCCTTCTGTAATTACGAATCGTGGACCTAAACCATTCGCTGTAGGTCACATTTCTACCTTTTACAAAGGGTTAATTGAAGGACAGTTGGCTTATGAGAAACTTGTGGTGGATGCTTATTATGAAAATAGTTATGAAAAAGCCCTGCAGGCTTTGACCTTGAACCGAACGGTTATTGACGCTCCAAGAGCAAGAAAGATTCTTGACGAAATGATTGAAGCAAACAAAGACTATTGGCCTGCATTGTACGCCAGTAAAAAAGCTCAGACGGTCTAATCAAATTTATAGACCCGAACCGTGTATTCGGGTCTATTCTTTCCCTTGATAAGAAAGCGTTTGCTTAAAAGGAGGATAAGCTAAATCATGAAGAAACATTTTGGAGTTCTACAGAAGTTTGGTAAGTCGTTAATGGTGCCGGTCGCTCTCTTGCCTGCCGCAGGTATATTACTTGGTATTGGTGCCGCCCTTACAGGTCCATTGTCAGAAACTTTGACCTTTTTACAAAATGATGCGATTCAGTTCATCGGTCAAGGGATGTCCGACATTGGCATCAGCATATTCAATAATCTGGCTATTATATTTGCTCTAGGTGTCGCGATCGGTCTGACAAATGGATCCGGTATTGCTGCACTCGCTGCATTATTAGGGTACGTCATCATGAATAAAACCATTTCTTTTGCGCTCAGTATTACGCCAGAGATGGTGGAGGAGAGCGGAGAATATGGTTTTGCCCTCGGCATTCCTACCCTTGAAACCGGGGTGCTTGGCGGAATTGTTGTCGGTTTACTTGCTGTTTTCATTTATAATAAATTTCACGAGTTTGATCCACCTGAAGTATTGGGCTTCTTTGCTGGGGATCGTTCGGTCGGGATTGCGATGGTTTTCTCTTCTATATTCCTTGCTATGGCTATGATGGTGGTGTGGCCACCGATTCAAAGCGGCATCAATGCTGTCGCAAACGTAATCGCCAATGGAGCAACGAATCCTCTTTATATAGGTCTCTATGGATTCCTGGAAAGAGTTCTTATACCAACCGGACTTCACCATATTTGGTACGCGCCGTTTTTGTGGACTTCACTGGGCGGTACAGCAGAAGTTGCTGGAAGCACTGTATCCGGAGACCAATATATCTTTTTAGCACAAGTGGCTGAAGGAGTGGAAGTAACGGCTGGACGTTTCATGGCTGGTAAGTTCCCTGTCATTATGTTTGGTCTTGTTGGAGCGGCTCTTGCCATGTATCGTCAGGCGGACAAGAAAAACCGTCCCGTAGTTAAAGGGATGCTTGTGGCTGCTGCTGGTACGGCTTTTATTACCGGAATCACAGAGCCGATTGAATTTACATTCTTATTCGTAGCGCCTCTACTATTTGTGTTTCACGCCGTGTTAGCTGGCATATCCTTTGCAGCTATGTATATGTTAGATGCTAATATTGGCTGGGCAGGAGGATCTGGTCTCATCGATTATGTGCTGGTCAATGCGATTCCAGGCACAAATAATTGGTGGTTGAATATCGTAGTCGGTGCCGTCTTCTTCGTTGTTTATTATTTCTCATTCTCCTTTGCCATTAAAAAATGGGATCTGGCTACGCCGGGTCGTGGAGGACAAGAAAACAAGCTTTATACACGTAAGGATTTCAACGAAAAGAAAAAGGGTGGAAAATCCGAGCAGACTCGCGAAACGGCTGCATCGATTATGACGGCTTTAGGCGGAGAATCCAACTTAAAACACGTGGATGCCTGCTTCACCAGATTAAGAGTCGAAGTAAACGAAGTCAGCAAAATCGATGAAGAGGAGTTAAAAGCACTGGGAGCCGCTGGTGTAGTTAAAGTGGATCAGAATATTCAAGCGATCTTCGGAGGCCGTTCCGATCTTTATAAAAATGAGATTAATCGTATTAGGGATGAATCAAGTGTCTCCTAATGAACCTTGTTAATCTTCTTACTATTAAAGGTAAGTTAAATAGAAAAACGAATCTTATAAACTTAAAAATAAGAGCCACTCTCCTAGAGCGGCTCTTATTTTTTTACCAGAAGAAAGCTGAAGCCAGAGCGACACCAGTAATAGCTCCGATCGCAAATGGAATACCGAAACCGTACCCTCCGTAAAAGAAAAAACCATATCCACGTGGACCCGGGAATGGACGCAGCCACACATGGTTGCGAGTCACTCGGGTAATTCTACCGTAATGAACACGGCCATCACGACCGTTTAGACGGACATCTCTACCATGATAACGGCAGCAGAGACCATAAATGTTGGATTGAGACAAGTAAGCACTTCCTTTCTTTCCTACATAGAGGACTATGATTATAGAATATGTTTGCAGACGAGTTTGGCGTAGACGAATGTAGATATTCTGCATAGTTTAAAAGAAAAATGTTTTTTGCCCTAAAGTCATAGAATGAAAGAGAACATAATTAGAAAGGGTGTATGGATTGGGAATTGTAGACACTTCACGAGCATTGGGAGTTTTTAATGAAAAATGTAAAAGAAAGGCTCCTTTTCAATCTCCCTATATCGTCCAAAGAGAAACAATTTGTCAGCCTGCTCAACATCCCTTCGACGGACTGCAAGAAGAAGAAATTCAATATCTCTTGTTAACCTATGGTTTATTCAAGCCGGATGCTTGGAGAAGAGCGGGGAAATTAGTGAAGAACTGGAAAGAGGAAGGTTTGTACGAAAAGTTGGAAAAGGAATACCGATATTTAAAAAAATTGTGGAATGGTCCTGAGGTTCCTGTGTATCTTTATCCCTTCCAGGAAGGTGGTTCTTTCCTGAGAGAAAGCAAAGAAAATAAAGGAGGAGTAGCGTTCAAGGAAGGTTTATACCTTTTTTATGGAGACCCAGTAAAAGAAGATGATTGGAAAGCAGTTCTGGCTCACGAATATAACCATGTCTGCCGCTTAACAGAAAAGAATGTTGATATGGAGCGCGTAACATTACTTGAGACCCTGGTGATTGAAGGTTTAGGAGAGTACGCTGTTAATGAGGTTTATGGAAAAGATTATATATCTCCGTGGACGAATCAATATACTGACAAGCAGCTAAACAAATTATGGGTGGATAAATACAGGGTCAATCTTTCAAACCGAGAGCGTGAAAGTCAGATGGATTTTCTTTACGGAAACAAAAAGAGAGCTCTTCCGAGGTGGGCAGGGTATCAGATTGGTTTTAAAATTATTGAGTCGTACCATAAAGCCCATCCAGATCAAAGTCTG
>NZ_JBAPTY010000367.1:0-3692 GCF_049282395.1 Halobacillus sp.
GAATAAGCCCCATTTCCTATCGAGCCCGCTTTCAAGAATCGGCGTGATAATTTTAATGAATGTGTCCAATTTTAAGGGGTCAGTTCATTAGCTCGAGGAGGCTCAGCACATGCCCGCGGAAAGCGAATCATCCCCCGCAGGACCTTTAAACTAACCCAATTTCTCGAAATCGAGTCTTCAACTAAACGGCCCTATTGTGGAATAAGCATCTGTATATCATCAGTAACGTTTAATAGAGCTAAAAAAAAGCCGTGCCTTGATGGAAATAAAACCATCATGGCACGGCTTTTTTCGTCAGGCAGCACGCTTCTTCATCAGCCATAAGAAGTACGGGGCACCGATGAGAGCCACCAAAATCCCGGACGGAATTTCATTTGGGGCAAGCAACGTCCGGCTGAATAAATCCGCGACAAGCAGGAGCAATCCCCCGAGCAGCATGGTTACTGGCAATAGCTTCTGGTTGGCACTGCCGACCAGAAGACGGGCCACGTGCGGAGCAATTAAGCCAACGAATCCGATCGATCCGACAGCAGCGACACTGCATGCCGCAAGCAGCGTGGCGATCATCGCCATCTGGAACCGGACGGACCTCACGCGAAGCCCCAGCCCTTTTGCCGTATCATCTCCTAAAGACAGCACATCAAGCGTCTTAATATAAAAGACGAGCAGCGGAATAAACAAAATGACAGGCCATAGAAGGTACTGCAGCAGCTGAGACCAGCCTTTTGCGTAAGTTGTGCCGGACAGCCACGTTAAGGCTGAGGCGACACCAAGATCGGCCTGAACAACCAGAATCTGAATGATAGCCGATCCGAAAGCAGACATACCAATTCCTAGCAGAGCGAGAATCGTAGGCTGGAATTCAGCTTTGGCGCCGAGACCCATGACGATTAAGAAAAAGACAAACGCACCGATCATCGCTCCGACAGGAATCCAGACGGCAGAGACACTGAATACGTACATGGTCATCAATGCCCCGACCCCGGCACCGGAAGTAATTCCAATAACCGATGGATCGGCAAGCGGATTGCGCAGCACTCCCTGAAAAATCAGACCACTGACCGCCAGAATAACCCCGCTGAATACAGCGACAAGGGCCCGAGGCAGTCTCAAGTTAAGAATAAAATTTCGAATAAATTCATTGGAGGATCCAAAGAATGCATCCCAGGCCACTAGCGGTTCAAATCCGTAGTTGCCGGATGACATACTGATGAGTATCGTCAGGACAATAACCGCTCCAAGCATTGGCAGAAGCTTTCGCAGCGAAAGGTTAACCGCTCCGCTTCCTGCCATAATCGTCCCTGTATCTCCGCTCCCCGAACTTTGCTTCATGCGCATAACGAGCCAGATGAGCCACGGAGAACCAATCAGTGCGGTAATCGCTCCAACGGGAAGCTCAGAAAACGATGGATCAATAATTCTTGCGAGTATATCCGCAAGCAGCAGCACATTGCCTCCCCATAAGAAGGAGCCGATTACAAGTGGAATATGCGATCGGTAACCGATTAACTTAATAATGTGTGGTGCCACTAAACCTACAAATCCGATCGGGCCGACGACACTGACGGTCACACTCGTCAGAAGTACCGCTGCGAGAATCGTAATCAGCTTCACAACACGGACATTCTGGCCAAGAGCAGTCGCTACATCATCCCCAAGCGTGAGTGTGTCCAGTTTTTTCGAAAAAATAAATGCCGTCAGCATTCCCGCAGCTATTATGGGAAGAGAAAACTGAACGCCGTCCCAGTTATTTTGAATAAGAGTCCCGGATCCCCACAGAAAAAGTCCCTGCGTCTCATTTTCGTAAAAGATCTGCAGAACGGACGTCAAAGATGAGAAGAGAAAGGTCACAATCATTCCGGCAAGTACCATGCGGACCGGGGTAGCATTCCCCGCTCCTGACAACAGGTAAACGGCCGCAAACGTTAGAATTCCGCCAAGAAAAGCCGTTACGATCCCATTCGCAAACATAATAAATGGAAAGAATATCGTTGTGAGTACCACAGCAAAATAAGTACCCGAATGAATGCCCAGCGTACTTGCTGAAGAAAGCGGGTTTTTCGTCACCGTTTGAAGAATCACACCGGAAACCGCAAGCGCACCGCCGGCCAGAATTCCCATGACAGCTCTCGGCATCCTTAAAATACGGACCGTGTGATGTTTGATCGTATCCTGAGGATTAAAGAGCGCATCTACGACGGTCCCAACTGGAATCGATACGTTTCCCTGGTTAATATGTATAAAGGTTAATAAACACAATAATGCGGTCCCACCTCCGAAGGTGAGAACCGCGATTATCGTTTGTTTTAAGTTCAGATTCATAAGCTTCACTCGCTTTGGTTTTCGTTCAGCATCGCATCGGTCACTTGCTTCGCCAGTACTTCAGCTGATAGCGGTCCGCCGAATGTCCAAGTATCTCCCGGCATTTTGTAGGTGCGATCTTCCTGAACAAATTTAAGGTCCTCCCAGGCGGGATTGCCTTTCAGCTGATTCGTGAAGATATTATCTTCTTCCTGCACAATATAGAAGAAATGAGCATCCTGATAATTCTGGAGAGCCTCTACGGTTGTAGACGTGTATCCGTAAACCTCGGTTTTGTCTGGTTGATGAGCGTTTTGCAAACCAATGTTCTTCATCACTTTTGAAACGATGGAATTAGGTGTGAAAAGTCTCAACGTTGGTGTATTCTGTGATGTAAAAGCCTGCGTCATTACATATTCAGAATCTTCTTTACCTGCCTCTGTGATGCGTGCCTGCTGATCACGGAACGTCTTCTCCAAGTTTTTAACAACTGCTTTAGCTTTGTCTTCCTTACTTGTAATCTTAGCCACCGTATGGAACTCGTCCAGCATATGCTGATACTGGTCTTTCGCCGCTTCCTCGGAATAAGGGGCAAACATAACAGTCGGCGCAATATCCTCCAGTTGATCCGCAATTGCCTCGTGGCGGAATTTCACTCCGATGATTAAATCGGGATCTAACCGGGAAATAGCTTCCAGATTCGGCTCCTGTCGGGTTCCTACATCTTTAACCGAATCGCTTAACGACTTACCTGCATCGACCCACTTGCCATAGCCGTCCAGATCAGCAACACCTGCAGGCTCCATTCCAAGCGCTTGCAGATCCTCGGCGTACGTCCATTCGAGAACTACAACTTTCTTAGGAGTTCCTTCAATCGTTTTCTCTCCCATTGCATCCTGAATCTTTATGGTGCGTTGTTCATCTCTTTCTTCTTCCTTCGCTTCTTTGGACTTATCTACTGAGCCTTCAGAAGCTTTGCCCCCTCCATCTGCTCCATTTCCGCAGGCCGTTAATGTAACAACAAGTAATATCAGGACAAGCCATACTATTTTTTTCATATGCTTTTCATCCTCTCTTTTAATAACCCTTCCAACCTGAGCCAGTGTATGTACAAACAGACTTTAATTGATAAAGATTCTCATTATCATGATACTACCAATCATATCGAAGCCCTCCCCCACTGTCAATCGTAATCAATAGCCTACCTAGCCGTCCTTCCTTGTGGGGGAGCATGGCCCGGTTTTAGTTGCGATCGGCCCCTATCATAGCCGCGCACGGCCCTATCGCAACGGCGCACGGCTCAATTACAGCGACGCACGGCCCTATCCCAGCCACGCACGGCACAATCTCAGCCACGCACGGCCCTATCCCAGCCACGCACGGCTCTATCA
>NZ_JBAPTY010000368.1:0-1923 GCF_049282395.1 Halobacillus sp.
TTGATTATTGTGTTGTTTATCTTATTAATTATTGTCGGCTGCAGCATTAGTTGGTAACCATCTATTGTTCTTTCTTCAGAAATAAGTACCCCTTTAAAGCATCCAGATCGTGATAAGGCTGCAAACCGATCAGGTAAATAGAATTATTTATTACCAATAAATTGAAACAAAATGAAACCAGCACCCTTCTTCTTTCGGTGCTGGTTTATGATTTGGGAAAATAGGGCGCGTATGGCGAGAAAGTTTGTCTCTGTTTACATAGAGTAGGAACAGATGCCGATCCTATCGTTTATATAATAGATTTACTATGAAACCTGAAATTCCTAATTATAATCTCCCCATGTAGATCTGAACTGTTCCAGGAACCTAAAAATAATAAAAGATCCATAGTATAAGGCCCACCCGAAAGCGCACCTGATACGCATGTAAGTTTTTTGTAAATCGGGCCCCCTTCTAATCCCTCTATTTATGTGTTTTGATTTTGTCAGACTTTCTCCTCCTGCTCAACCTTCGCAGTGGTACCAAAAAATAAGACTGTCGAAATCATCTCGACAGCCCGAGAGAACCAGCCTTACCGGACTCTCATACAATTAGGAGTTCAAATTGAATTTTTCATAATAATAACGTTGATTCTTTTTCCAATCACTTAATTTAGTTTTAAACACTTGTTCACCTTGCTGATCATAAACTCTTACAATGTTTTGATTGCTCGTAATGGCATATTCCTTTTGCTGATCAGCGGTTGTGGAAGTCTGTTCTGTTTCATTCGCTGAGGAGGCAGCTGCTTTTGCATCACCCTCCTGATTATTTTCTGATGTTTTAGATTGAGATTGATCTTTTGATGCTTGTTTTTGGAAGTTCGTAATCTCGACCTCTTCTTTTGCTGATAATGTTTCCAGCTGCTTAAACTGAGTCATAAACGTTAGAGCCAGTCCAAGAAGTACAAATGGTATAATGAATCTTATAGTTTTAGACATTAATAATCCCTCTCTCTTTCTATCTATTCTTTTCCTTAACCTGCCAGGCACCAGCGCGCCGTGGATCTGAGCCGCCATATACCCTGTTTTCTTCTTCGTCCACAACCAGAGCTTGGACTCCTCCGTAGTAAGTGGGGGATACCTCCAGGTGAACATCATAATCTCTTTCCTCTAATTCTTCCTTCACTTCATCATCCAGATCTTTTTCTACATAGACATTTTCATCTTCTATATAAAACCTGGGTGAAGCAATGGCCTCTTCAAGGCTCTCACCAAATATCACGTGTTTGGTAAGGACTTCCGTAAGCATCATAGGAATTCGCTCTCCTCCCGGTGAACCAATACCTATCTTTCTATCACCATTTGTCATAATGGTCGGGCTGGTAAAACTCCTTGGTCTTTTTCCAGCTTCCATCCCATTTATTGAAGAGTCATCTGGACTGAAGTTTTTTAACTGATCGTTTAAAAAGAAACCGCCGATTTCTTCACCAGAGCCAAAATATGCGCTTAACGTGTTCGTTACCGAAACCATGTTGCCTTTTGCATCTACGACTACATAATGGGTGGTGCTGACGTGATCTTCTTCTGCCACTGTGTCACTTGTTTTATAATCATCGGATAACTGATCCATATCAATAGAAGCAGCGAGGTCTTCTACATAATCAGCCTTTGTCAGTTCTTCGTATGATTTATCAGTGAATAAGGGATCCCCGATATTCTCCACACGATCATCGTACGTTCGTTTGGATATCTCACCAATCATATGGATGTAATCAGCTTGACTTCCTTCCGCCTCTTTTAGATCAACCATTTCGCTGACTTTTAAGGATTGAATTAACGTTACGCCTGACAATGGCGGCGGGGCTGAATAGACATCATAACCTGCAAATTCACCTTTTACGGGAGCACTTTTCATAACGGTGTAATTGCTCAAGTCTGATTTGGT
>NZ_JBAPTY010000369.1:0-6852 GCF_049282395.1 Halobacillus sp.
TCGGATATGGTAATGTTATCCGCCTGCAGCCTTAGACTGGTTGTATTGGTCAAGGAGTCTGGGAAGATCACGTTCGTTACCTCAGCTGAAAATCCTGTAATCGTTAATGGCTTATCAATCGTAAGGAACGTGGTTTGCGGATACTCACCCGGAAAGACAATCAAGAAATCATTAGGGTTTGCATCATCTACCGCTGGTTGTATTTCATTATAAAAGATGCCTTGAGTCACATTAAAGACTCTTCCGCCTGGCACTTGACAGCTGAAATCCTGGGAAAGCTCTATAGCATCCGAAGGGCATGGCACGCAAGTTTCGGACGTTCGAGTGAGGACTAAACCACAAACGCCGTTTGTACAAACTAGTGTCTCCTCACAAGGAGTGGTACATGGATAACAGACCAAGTCACCTTGAGAAATCCCTGTACAATCATTTCCCTCTGCAGATGTTACTTCATAGACACACACAAGCGGCGATATCGATACGGTTACAGAGTTCTCTACTTGATTTTGGACCCAATCGTATACGCGATCGGTAGTAAAGCAAAACGATTCTCCGGTTTGAGTTGCGCGTAGTGAATTCTGCTCAGGACAAGGATTAGTAGCTTCTGTCACTTGAGTTGAGCAGGAAAGTGGGGGAATAGGAGTAGGGCAAGAGCGCTGAAATTCTTGTTCTCTCGGCTGGCAGAACATCGCCTCAAGCGCCACCGTGACGTTAGCCGTCGATTGAATTCCCACGCACAAGTTCACATTGACATCGGCAAGAGTTTCAATTGGGTTGTCGACAATCGTACATACAAAACACTCCGAGCTAGTGATTTGGCATTCTATACTTGTGCCGGATGGTGCGCATAAGTAGTACGTTTCACATATACTAAAATCTGTTGACCCAATTCTGCCATCGTCTAGCGTCACGCTAACTGTACCTGTAATTAAAACCCGAACTTGCTGAAGGGTGATGACTGCACCGCTAGGAAGCGTAAACTGTTGTTCGCGACGTCCACCGGGCTGAGGAATCTCTGAACAACTTACATTTGTAATAACACACATGAATACTTATCCCCTTTTGATAAGTGAGCAACAAAAACAAAATGTTTGAAGATCATTTCCGTTTTACTCGCTTACTTGTATTGAAGTTTAAAAGATATAGTATGTATATGCTTTTCAAAATTCTTATGATTGTGCTGTAGGGGAAATAGGCAAGAATCTGCTTCGGTATTAATGATTTGCGTTCTCGTGTGTCCATCAAGGGAATTTTTCCATTCATAATAAAAAGAAGCTGGCCCTCATGATAAACGAGGGACCAGCTTCGTTATTTCTTATGTTTATACCTTTATTTTACCCACTCATCAATCAAATCCTGATTTTCTTCCACCCATTTCTTAGCACCGTCAATAGGTTCCTCGGCGCCTTCTACATACTCGATAAGCTCGCCGATTTGTTGATCATCCATTTTCCAATTCTTAAACCATTCGCTTACTTCTGGGTATTCTTCTTCAAACCCTTGTCTTGTCGCATGGTGAATTTTTTCTACACCACCGTATGTGTTTTGTGGATCGTCCAGGAATTTCAAGTCGTATTTTGAGAACACCCAGTGCGGGCTCCAGAGTGGTGCTACAATGGGTTCTTCATTTTTTACTGCTTCTCCAATTTCAGCAAGCATCGCAGATTCAGAACTTGAAAGCAGTTCAAAGTCGAGTTCATAGTCCTTAATTAAATCTTCCGTTACTTCCATCGTACCTGCTCCAGGACCAAAACCAACAATTTCACTATTGAACATTTCCTTATGCTCGTTTAAGTCTTCTACGCTATTCACTTCTTCAACATAAGCTGGAACCACAAGTCCTACTTTTGCTTTGTCGTACCAGGTAGCATCTGAGAAATTTACCGTATCTTGATATTTCTCTAAGTAATTAGCATCCTGGACGGGCAGCCAAATTTCCAAGCTAGCATCTAGATCTCCGCTTTCTAACGCCTTCATCGTACTACCCATATTCAAATTGCTTAATTTCACGTTATAACCTTTGTCTTCTAAAATTACTTTCCACATGTTTGTTACAGCAATGTTTTCAGCCCAATTAACTTGGCCAATCGTTAATTCTTTATCCTTTGCTTCTGATTCTGTACCTGTCTGCTCACTGTTTGCTTCCTCACCATTGCTTCCGCATGCGGCCAGTACAGCAACCATTAGAATCGCTAAAATAAAACTAAGTTCTTTTTTCCACTTGTACATGTTGAAAACTCCCCTTTGTTGTTATTTATTTTAATTTTTACAGATTGTAAAAAATTAAATACGTTAAGAATTTTTTTAATATAATGATATAAAGAAGCCCACTCTTTCTTAGGAAAGAGGGGACTAACCCTGTGACAAGGCAGGCTGTAATTGGTTTCTATAGACTGTCTGATCACTTCTTGGCACTTTAATCTTGTGAATCTTTCGGTAAGAATTCGAATATCTTACCGCTTCTTATACTTTCAACTAAGTCCTCTAACCAATGGTAGTATGTTTTAGATTCCTCTAATTGGTCATAGTATTTTTTTGCTTCTGCGACAATTTCAGGTGTACTGGCAGAATCTTTTATAACATTAATAAAATCCTCTTGAGCTTCCGTAATGGCTTCCAAATTCATTTTCGCTTCACGTTCCCACATCTGACAATAAAACGACATAAAGGATCGGAAGAAATTTTTCTCAGCTGCATACGTATGTTTCCTGGAACCTCGGGTGAATGTTTTTTTCACCATATCTATATCTTGGAGCCTGCGGACGCTTGTACTCATACTCGGTTTACTCATTCCAAGTTCGGTACGCATTTCATCAAGTGTCATCTGATCTTTGAAGTACATCGTCGCATATAAGTTTGCAGCAGCTGGTGTCACTCCGTATAAATCCATTGTCTCTGCAATGGCACCAATAACTTTATCCTTGGCTTCTTCCATTTTAATGCTTGATCTTTCAGTGTCACTCATAAGGTCGCTCCTTCAATATAAAGTAAACTGTGTTAAATTTTTATCAAATATTCTTCACAAGACTTATATTAACGTGTTCAGTTGAAATGTCAAATAAGAATCTGATTTCTGGATCTGATGAAACTTCGCCGCCTTAGTAATCATAAGCATTATAGTTCACTCCATTTCTTCCTGTACTTTAGATTCTAAATAGTTTTGACAGCATTTAAAAGACGTGTTAATGTTTAATTTGTTAAATAAATTTTTAATAAAATTAATTTACTTCAGAATTGGAGTTGATAGATATGGATCTAAAATTACAACAATACATCAATGGAAAATGGGTGGACGCGCACTCAGGAAAGACGCGCAACATTATCAATCCATTTAATCAGGAAATGATTGCCACGGTTCCTGAAGGTGATGAATCAGATGCAAAAGCAGCCATCGCTGCGGCAAGAGAAGCATTTGATAACGGGGAATGGGCTTTAACCCCAGCAACTGAACGAGGAACTATCGTAACGAGAATTGCTGAATTAATTGAAAGAGACAAAGAAGAACTAGCCTATTTAGAATCATTGGATACTGGAAAAACAGTAGAAGAAAGTCGTGGAGACATGGAGGATATCGCTGGAGTGTTTCGTTATTATGGAGAACTTGCAGATAAAGATGGAGGAGAACTGATTGATTCTCCTGTACCGAACTCAAGCAGCAAAGTGGTACACGAACCAGTTGGAGTTTGTGGACAGATTACACCTTGGAATTATCCGTTACTGCAAGCGTCCTGGAAACTGGCCCCAGCTCTTGCGACAGGAAATACCTTAATCATGAAGCCGAGTGAAATTACACCTCTTACTACAATTAAAGTCTTCGAATTGATGGAAGAAGCTGGCGTACCTGCTGGTGTGGCTAACCTTGTTCTTGGTGCAGGCAATACGATTGGTGCTGAGTTGTCCAGCAGTACAGATGTAGATCTTATTTCTTTCACAGGTGGCATTGCGACAGGGAAGAAAATTATGCAGGCGGCTAGCGTGAATGTGAAGAAGCTCGCGCTTGAACTCGGCGGAAAGAACCCGAATGTTATCTTCGCGGATGCTGACTTTGACTTAGCTGTCGACCAGGCGTTAAACGGAGTATTTTTCCACGCAGGACAGATTTGTTCCGCTGGTACAAGACTAATTGTAGAAGAAAGCATTCACGATGAATTCGTCAACGCCCTTGTGGAGCGAGTGAAAAAATTCAAGCTGGGCAGCGGATTTGATGAAGATACTCAAATGGGGCCGCTTATTTCAGCTGAACACCTTGAGAAAGTGGAGAAGTATGTGGAAACAGGGGTAAAAGAAGGGGCAACTTTAGCCGTTGGAGGCAAGCGCCCAGAAGATCCGGAGTTGCAAAAAGGCTTCTTCTATCTGCCTACTATTTTCACAGACTGCACCACAGACATGCACATTGTTCAAGAAGAAGGCTTCGGTCCAATTATCACAGTTGAGAAATTCAGTGCAGAAGAAGAAGCGACTAAGCTTGCTAATGATTCCATTTATGGGCTTGCGGGCGGTGTCTTTACAAATGATATTGCCAAAGCTGAACGCTGTGCAGCTAAAATGCGTATGGGAACGGTATGGATCAATGAATTCAACCTATATTTCCCGCACGCCCCGTGGGGTGGATTTAAGCAATCTGGCATTGGTCGTGAACTAGGCAAATTAGGGATTGAAGAATATACAGAGACGAAGCATATATTCCAAAACCTTAAACCTGAACCGATTAACTGGTTTTAAGCTATTTATCTAGCAATCTTTAAGGGAGAGGCCTAAGTCTCTCCCCAGGTTTATGGATGATAACGATCAATCAAATAAATTTCATAATGAAGAAGGTCTACTTAGCAAGGATTTTATTTTGCTTATATTTTTTTCGAAACACAACATCTAAGGAGGAACACAAAATGGCTATGATTGAATCATATGATTATGTAATTGTGGGTGGCGGTAGTGCAGGTTCGGTACTTGGCAATCGTTTAAGTGAAGATGGTAAAAAAAGTGTACTTGTTCTAGAGGCTGGACGCAGTGACTATTCATGGGATTTACTCATTCAAATGCCGGCAGCATTGCCGTTCCCTTCAGGGAAGAACCTTTATGACTGGCAGTACGAATCAGATCCTGAGCCGTATATGAATGGGCGTCGAATCCCGCATGCGCGCGGAAAAGTACTTGGAGGTTCCAGTTCCATTAACGGTATGATCTATCAACGCGGAAATCCAAAAGATTATGAACGCTGGGGAGCCGATGAAGGGATGGAAAGTTGGGATTGGAAGCATTGTCTTCCTTATTTCAAGCGTCTAGAGAATGCGCTTGAATCGCCGAATGATGAACTTCGCGGTAACGATGGTCCAATCAAACTGGAACGCGGTCCAGCTAAAAATCCTTTGTTCGAAGCTTTCTTTGAATCAGGTGTACAGGCTGGGTATAACAGAACCCCTGATGTAAACGGATTTCGTCAGGAAGGTTTCGGACCATTTGATAAACACGTTTACAAAGGGCAACGTCTGTCTGCATCCCGTGCTTACTTGCACCCGGTAATGGACCGTGAGAACCTAACAGTCAAGACACGTGCTTTTGTTACAAACATTGACTTCGTTGGGACGAAAGCTAAAGGATTAACGTATAAACGAAACGGAAAAATGCATCAAGTACAAGCCGGAGAAATTATTCTTTCAGGTGGGGCGATCAACACGCCACAGTTGCTTCAACTCTCTGGTGTTGGTGATGCGAAGCACCTTCGCTCCCTTGGCATTGAGCCAGTTGTCGATCTACCGGGAGTAGGGGAAAACCTTCAAGATCACCTTGAAGTATATGTGCAACATGCGTGCCCGGTTCCGGTTTCCGAACAGCCTAACCTGCAGAAGAGACGCATGCCTTGGATCGGCTTACAGTGGATGCTTGGACGTACAGGACCTGCGGCAACGAACCATTTCGAAGGGGGAGGTTTTGTCCGTTCAAATGAAGACGTTGACTATCCGAACTTGATGTTCCACTTCCTTCCGGTAGCGGTACGTTACGATGGACAAAAAGCACCAACCGATCACGGATTCCAAGTCCACATCGGACCTATGTATTCAGATGCACGTGGGTCCTTGAAGATTAAGTCGAAAGATCCGAAAGAGCACCCAAGCATGGTGTACAACTACCTGTCTACTGAACAAGATAAACGTGAGTGGGTAGAAGCGATCCGCATCACTCGTGAAATTATGTCTCAACCTGCTATGAGACCTTACAATGCTGGAGAAATTTCACCTGGTCCTACGGTTCAAACCGAGGAAGAGATTTTGAATTGGGTAAGGGAAGACGCTGAGACGGCGCTTCACCCGTCTTGTACAGCTAAGATGGGACCTGAATCAGACCCGATGGCAGTGGTTGACCCTAACTCAATGAAGGTTCACGGACTCGACAATGTACGAGTGGCGGACGCATCTGCCATGCCTTATGTAACAAACGGAAATATCCATGCTCCTGTATTGATGCTGGCAGAAAAGGCAGCGGATCTTATCCTTGGGCGTAAAACACTTGATGCCATTGATGCTGACTACTATCGTCACGGTGAGCATCCAGCTGAAGCAGGTACAGTAACTAAATAACGCTTCTTGTGAGAAGGCCTCTATCAAAAAGAGTTTGTTTATGAAGCAAACCTTTTAGATAGAAGGCCTTTTCTTTATTTCTAATAAGCTTATTAAGCTAAAGGACCGGATAGTTGAAGACTCAGTTTCGAGATATTCTGGGTCCGTTGCTCATATAGAGAGGGGCTGGCTACGGAAACAACTCGCTTTCCTGCGGGGGAACTGGCAAGCCTCCTCAGTCGTTAACACTCCTTGTGGGGTCTCGCCTAGCTCCTTCTCCCGCGGGAGTCTCGTCGTT
>NZ_JBAPTY010000370.1:0-4418 GCF_049282395.1 Halobacillus sp.
GCATAAGCTCGATCGTATAAAGGTGGTGTCTGATCGTGTTACATCCTTTTGGTCGTTTGTTCGGATTAGGGGACAAACCGGAACAGGAATCTGAAGATAACAACAGTGAAGAAGGCTACAGTCCTGATGAAGTTATGCAGGTCCCGGTAGCTCATATTCAGCCGAACCGTTATCAGCCCCGAGCGATTTTCAACGATGAGAAGATCAGCGAACTTGCCCAGACGATACATACGCATGGGATGATTCAGCCGATTGTTCTCCGTCGGATAGATGAGGAAAATTATGAACTGATTGCAGGAGAGCGCAGATGGCGTGCCGTCCAAACCCTTGAGTGGGAAACGATTCCTGCGATCATCCGTGATATGAATGATTCCCAGACGGCGTCTGTCGCTCTTATTGAGAATCTGCAAAGGGAAGAATTAACGGTCATTGAAGAAGCTATGGCTTATGCCAGACTGATTGAACTTCATGAACTGACGCAGGAAGCCCTTGCCCAGCGGTTAGGAAAAAGCCAGTCAACGATTGCCAACAAGATGCGTTTGTTAAAGTTGCCTGAATCCGTTCAACAGGCGATTATGGATAAAAAAATTACAGAGCGCCATGCAAGAGCACTTATTGGAGTTAAGGATCCCGAACTGCAGGAAACGATATTGACTGAAATCATTGAAAAGCACCTGAACGTAAAGCAGACGGAAGAGCGGATCGCTAAGCTGAGCGAACCTAAACCGAAAAAGAAAAAGCCGACTCTTAAAGGTGTAAATAAAGATATGAGAATTGCCATGAATACGATTCGGCAGTCGCTTACGATGGTTTCGGATACAGGGATCGACTTAGAAACCGATGAAGAAGATCATGAAGATTATTATCAAATTACAATAAAAATTCCTAAGAAAAAATAATGAACGGTTCTACCCATCTTGCCTTTCGCAGAGATGGGGCTTTTTTTAACTCTTCACCCCGTTTTTTCAATATAATGGTAAAATAAAAGAAAAGTAGAACAAGATAAAGGCTATCCATCTATCATTCCCCGTTAAAGCCGGCTGAGGGAAGTTCCATGTTATGGCAAGTCCGGGATTTTGCATGAACCACAGTCTCAAGGAGTGGAAGTCTATTTAGAATCAGCAAAGGAAGTGATCGCGAATGGCGAAAGGGTCAGGTAAAGAGACTCAAGCAGTTTCTCAGGAGATGGAGCGTAAAGAGGAAGAACAGATTCAGGAAATTCCGGTCCATGAATGCCGCCCTAATCCGTATCAACCCAGAAAGCATTTTACTGATGAAGCCATCCAGGAATTGAAGGAATCGATCGAGGAGCATGGCATTCTTCAGCCCCTGATCGTAAGAAAAAGCATTAAAGGTTTTGAAATCGTGGTCGGTGAACGAAGGTTCCGCGCGGCGAAACGTGCGAACCTGGATACGGTCCCCGCCCTGGTACGTGTATTGACGGATGAACAGATGATGGAACTCGCCCTTCTGGAGAATTTGCAACGGGAGGATTTAACCCCGATTGAAGAGGCCAAAGCCTACCAGAATTTAATGAATGAGCTTTCTTTAACTCAGGAATCACTTTCCAAAAGGTTAGGAAAAAGCCGTTCTCATATTGCTAATCTTGTCCGGCTGTTATCGCTCCCGGTGGAAGTAACGAGAAAAATAAACGATGGAACTTTATCCATGGGACATGGACGGGCACTGCTTGGATTAAAAACCCGTGAGCAAGTGATCGCTCTTGCCTCAAGGATTGAAAAAGAAGCCCTTAATGTTCGTCAGGCGGAGCGGCTGATTTTTGAAAACAACAAAAAAGATCGGACTGAGAAAAAGAAACCGTCTGCTAAAGATATCTTTATAAGAGATCGGGAAGAGAGTCTCAGAGAGCGTCTAGGCACGGAAGTTACCATTCATAAAGGAAAACAAAAAGGAAGAATTGAAATTGAGTTTATGGATGAAGAGGACCTGGAACGTATCTTACAGTGGTTTGATAAAGACTCATAAAGCAGACCTGGTGAAGCAGACCGGGTTTTTTTGTTGCTTATAAACAATGGTGTTTCACGTGAAACAAAAAATTATAGGAGAGAATCTCATGGTATTATTAGGTACATTTGTGAATGGTTTATGTATTATTATTGGTACACTTCTAGGGCTGTTTTTCACTAAGATTCCCGAGCGCTATAAGGAAACTGTCATGAGCGGTGTGGGTCTTGCTGTTATATTGATCGGCCTTCAAATGGCCTTTGAAACAGAAAATATTGTAATTGTATTGTTGAGTTTATTAACTGGAGCGATTATTGGAGAAGCGGTACATTTAGAAGATAAGCTTGAGTACATAGGAAGGTTCATTGAACGAAAGTTTACCAAACCTGACCAGGAATCCAGTATGGCGCAAGGATTTATTACGGCTTCCCTCATTTTTGTTATCGGGGCGTTATCCGTCATAGGAGCCTTGGACAGCGGTCTTCGTAATGACCATGAAGTTTTAATAACAAAGGCCATCATTGATGGGTTTGTATCGCTGGTCTTAACGTCTACTCTTGGAATTGGTGTTATTTTTTCTGTCATTCCGGTCGTGTTATATGAAGGGTCTATTGCGTTATTAGCTACCCAGATTAACCGGTGGATTCCCCAGGATATGCTGGATTTGTTCATCGTGGAAATGACAGCTACCGGTGGGCTGCTGATCGTTGCCATCGGCCTTAACTTATTAAAATTAACGAAGATCCGTGTAGCCAATCTTTTACCTTCCCTTCTGATGGTCGGAGTGGTGTTCTATATTTATCAATGGTTTTAACAGCTGCTGATAAGTCTTTATAAGGCTTATGAGTAGCTTTTTTTATGGATGAAGAACCCATTACTTCATGGTTTTAGGCAGACGGTTGATGGTGCCTTTGAATGTCGTTACGGGTGCGGATTCCATTGTATGTTTCACACGCTTAGCATCTGACAATTGAATAGCTGCTGCCACTTTAGCGGCCATCTGCATGACCGTATGAAGACGAGTGTTTTGTAAGACGACATGTTCCATAAATCCACTCACATTGACCATTCCGCTAATATGCAGATCTCCTATAGGGGGCAGGTCCTTTTTTAAAGCGGATCCCGGCGAAATGGATCCTTTCCCGAGCACTACAGAACCCACCGACGCCGATTTCCCTAAACACGCATCTACCGCCAGGATATAAGGATGGTTGTGGGTTCGTTTAATCCGATTCATTTGTTCAATTAAATTAAGGGCATGCAAAGGTTCTTCCAGCGTTCCATAGAGATGGAACGTTTCTAACGTTTGCTGCTTCAGCATAGAACCCACAAGTGGTCCAAATGCGTCGCCTGTGGAGCGGTCCGTTCCGATACAGGCAATGACAATCTTCCTAGAGGGAGGCAGCCATTCTTTCAAATGCAGACTAAGGGTCTCACTCATTCCAGGATCATCTGTCTTGAGACGTCTTTCTTCCTTTGAGAACTTGTCTTTAAAATTCATAGCTTCTCCTCCACACACATATTAGTAACAGTATATAAGGTTGTCCGTCGTTCTATACGTGGCAAATACATAGAGGTGGAGGATCGTTCATGATAAAAGCTGGGATTAAGTGGATGTTTTTGATTGTAGGAACGATGATTGGGGCGGGGTATGCTTCAGGGAGAGAGCTTTGGCAATTCTTTGGACAGGACAGCAGCCTGGCTATCTTTATGTTTTGCATCATGTTCATTCTATGCTGTGCCGTCATTATGAAGATCAGCTTTAAGAAGCAGAGCGGCGATTATTTACCTGTTCTGCGAGCCATTGTAGGAAAACATTTAACAGGAATTTATGATTGGATGATTATCATTTATCTATTTACGATGACCATTATTATGCTGGCAGGAAGCGGAGCTACCTGGCAGGCCTTTCATTTCTCCTACCGCTTTGGAGTCATGGCTCTTGTCGTACCTATGATTCTTTTGTTTGTATGGGATGTAAAAGGGATCGTTACGGTAAACAGCGTCGTGCTTCCCTTATTAATTACCGGTCTTGTAGTTGTTTTAATTATTTTCATTAATGATCAGCAGCTTGAGCTGTTTGGTCATCTTCATGAGATAACCAATTGGATGTCGGCTTTTCCTTTTACGGCTCTTAATATCCTTCCATTGATTGCTGTGCTCGGGGCTATAGGAAACCAGATGAAGCATAAGGGCGAGATTTGGATTGCCAGTGCAGGAAGCGGTGCTATTCTTGGGGTTATCTCCTATCTTTATAATCAAAGTTTAATTGAGATCTCAGATGAGATTATGCTCTACGAGATTCCTTTATTCGCCATATTAAAACATTACCCGTATGAGATGATGCTGTTTATGTCGGTGATGCTCTGGATTGCCATTTTCACGACGGCTGTATCTGGTACACTCGGACTAGCCACCCGCTTCCGGAATTATTTAAAACAGCCTCTATGGAT
>NZ_JBAPTY010000371.1:0-1766 GCF_049282395.1 Halobacillus sp.
AGTGAACCTTCTCCCATAGCAGCCGTAACTAATTCTGAATGAGCAGCCACATCGCCTGACGCCCATAAATTAGGTACACTTGTCATTTTTGTCCTGGGATCAACAATAAGATGTTGGTTTTCACTGATTTCAGCTCCAAGCTTCACGGCCAGTTCTGTTCGTACTTGGTTACCTCCAAAAGCCAAGAAAGCTTTCTTTACTTGGAAACTTTCACCATCTTTCATTTCTATATGGTTCAAACTTCCCTCTTTCTCATGTAATTCCTTTACTTTAGCTGTTTTCACTTCAATATTTTCAGCTGCTAAACGCTGCGTCCATTCAGGGGAAATGACCTCAAGCTCATGGTTAATAAATATTATATCCTGACTCCAATACAAAAGACTTATAGCCATAGAAGCTCCTACGTTTCCTGAGCCAATTACTGCTGTCCTTTGGTTCATAACTTCATAACCATCACAATCCGGGCATACGTAAACCGAAAGTCCAAGACAGGGTTTAATTCCTGGAATGGAAGGGATATGGTCTTTTAAACCGGTAGCGAGAAGAAGGTTCCTTCCGCTGAACATTCCTCCCCCAACCGTATATACCGTAAATTCTCTACCATTCTTATGCACATCCTTTACCCTGTCTTTGCGTATCGATACCCCGAGGTTTTCAGCATGCTGTCGACCGGCTTTACGAAGTTCTTGTCCACTTACCCCATTAGGAAATCCTAGAATATTACTGTACTTTCTACACAATGAAGACCTTCCATCCTCAGCATCTATCAGCAACACAGACCTTTTATAACGTCCCAACTGGATGGAGGCTTGAAGGCCTGCAATCCCCCCACCGATAATGATGCAATCGTATTTCATAAGAAGGTCTCCCTTCCAATCCATATTCTTATTCCTATCTTATTAAAATAATTTATGTGATCATCTCTCTTTTTATGCAATGCATCCCTACTCTATAATCTGATATCGTTCTAAAAGTCTAATGTACCCATAACAAACTATAAATCCCGATAAGTAAATAAAGAACGAGTAAATAATAATCCACCCATTATAGTATTCAACTTTACCTATATAGACAGCGACATATTCTAGCGCTGTAAAAATCAGAGAATAAAGTAAAATCAGAGCTTTATAATTAACAATCAGAGCTTCTTTTATCAAAGCAAAAGTACTTGTCATTAATGGAAAATAGCCCAGATTGAATGGCATAGCAGGTAAGGAAGGATTATCATGGCCAGGATTCACTTTCCAAAATAAGTTGAATCCCCAATCATTGGCTACGAACGCGATTGAAACACCTAAAGTGTACATAAGTATAGTTATTCTCGGTTTTCGCAAAAAAATAATAACATTGATACTAAAAGGAAGAATGAAGCCAAAGAGTACATTGGTAAGCATAAAACATCACTTCTTTTTTCAAAGTGTGCCCCTAAGACTTACAAATTATTATAAAAAGGCACTGTTAAACTTAAGTTTTAATTTTAAGTTTTAAGATAAAGCTCCCATTACTTGAAGACTCAGTTTCGAGATATTGGGTTATGAGGAAGGTCCTGCGGGGGACGATTCCGCTTTCCGCGGGCATGTGTTGAGCTTCCTCGGACTTAACAGTCCTGCGGGATCTCACCGATCATGTTCATCCCGCAGGAGTCTTCATCGTCCCCCTCCGGACCCGGCCGAATGAGAGACTCGAAACGGGTTCGTCCTTCATCCGCTGATAAGAAGTAACCATATGGGCGTAAATACTTTTTCAGGCTGGAACTATGCGAGAAA
>NZ_JBAPTY010000372.1:0-4635 GCF_049282395.1 Halobacillus sp.
TGAAATTTTGATAGGCTCATCCTAAACATAGTGCAAGATGAATTCCTTGCTTTCTTCCATTATCTATAAAAAACGGAAAGCAAGCCACTCTTGTTTGAAGAGACCTGTTTTTAGGGTTCACGATCACTCCAGCGAACTTTTTTACTTTGTAAAGAGGAATTACTTTTTGTTAGGCGAATAAATTGAGTAGGAAATACGAGCGCTTAAAAATAGCAGGAGGGGTTCTATGAGAGTATTAGTTCTTGGAGCAAGTGGCGCTACTGGTAATCAAGTCGTCCGGCAATTGATGAAAAGACAAATCAATACGCGCATTCTCATTCGGGAGACAGCCATTCTTTCTCAAGACATACAAGACCATTCACTAGTGGAAACCGTTAAGGGGAACATCCACGAATTAACTGCCTCTGAAATGAGCGCCCTTTTACACGATTGTACGACCAATATCTCATGTCTTGGTCACAACGTTACCCTCAAAGGGGTGTTTGGCAAACCTCGCTATTTGGTATTTGATACTATAAAAAGGATTACAGAGACCGTCAAAAAGGATCCTTCTAAAAATATAAAGCTTATACTTATGAGTACAACCGCTTATACGAACCCTTTATCCGGAGAGAAGAATTCGATATCAGAAAGGATGGTCTTTTCCCTCCTCATGCTTATACTTCCTCCACATCGGGACAATGTCAAAGCTGCCAATTATCTGGTTATTACAACAGGCCACGAGGACAAAAATATCGATTGGATTTCCGTGCGCCCCGACTCTTTAATCAACGAGACGGATGAGAGTTCCTATGAAATTTATGAATCCAAGGTAAGGAGTCCTCTATTTAATGCCGGGAAAACCAGCAGGATTAACGTAAGTCATTTTATGGCTGAATTAGCTGCAGACAATGCTATATGGGATCAGTGGCGGTTTAAAACGCCGGTGATTTATAATAAAGACTGCCTTTAAGATTTATCCTGTCTTACTGTTAAAAGTTTTTAGCACCCCCCATTCGCTATACTTTTTTAAGCCCTATTATGAGGCTTCACTCTAGAAACGCAGATACTATATTATGGTTTATCCATTACGGCAAAATAATTATCTTCATTATCCGCAAAATTAAACACTCTACCCGATGGCATATTCATAATTTCCCCTACGGTTATTCCTTTGTTTTGCAAATCTCTATATAGATGTTCAAAATCATCAGAGTAGAACATTAAAGAAGGTGTATCAAGGTTTAATTCTGGAGACATGTTAGCAACGATCTCTTTGTTGTGAAGAACAATGGTCGTTTCAGCTCCCTTTTTTGGAGCCAATTCAAACCATCTCATTCCTTGATCGTTATTCTCTTCTGAAGTCACAATAAACCCAAATTTCTCTGTCCAGAAATCCACGGCTTCGTCCTGGTTATCAACATATAACATAATTTGACCTACTTTAGTAAACATGATTCTCCACTCCCTATAAAGTTATACTCTACTATTCTGTATCCAGTAAGTGAATTCCTCCTTCTCTAACTTGTCTCAAAATAATAGCTCTACATTCTCTAATTATTTAATATTTGCTTTTTATGAAAAAGATCGCCCCTAATACTCAGGCTCTAATCAAAAGCTTGTTACTATCCAAATGATTAATAAAGCGAATATTATAGCAGCTCCTGTTTGAACCCAATTCCCCTTGAATTTTCCTTTTACATTAGCAAAATCTTTAAGAATAATAGCTCCCCAGCCTCCAGCGACTAATAGGACAATGAGGACTGTTATTACGATATCATTCATTCGAGACCTCCATTTTCTGTTTATCCGTCTATTACCTTGATAGTAAGTTTAAAAACTCTCCAAATTCTAAAAAAAAGACGATTACTCTTAGTAAGCAATCGTTCCCGTTTCCATAAGACTCGATTTCAAGATAAATGAAATAAACACTAAAATACGCATTAAAATGAGTATGTTAAAATAGAAAAAACTCTTTTATAACTATAGAAAGGTGTGGATTCGATGGAACTTATCATTTTAGGACTCATCATAGGTGCCATTTCAATTAGTGTAATTAAATTTGCAATTAAAGGAAAGTCTTCGAATGATAAAGGACAAGAATACACTCCTACAAGTGATGTGTATGGCGGAAAAAATAGAGATTATAGCACTCAAGCACCAGCTGAAACTCATAGGAAAGCTCCTTATGAAGAGGTAGACCGAACGGAATGAGCGAAATTGACATTTATCTTACTGGGAGCGATTATCCTTTTATTCAATAATCGCTCCTGTTCCTATAAAACTTGATTTCAAGATGTATGGAGGCACTTCTGCAACTAATACCCCATTGGCTTGAGAGATTGTTCACAGTTTTTTCTCTAAATCATCAATCCTCTTTTCAAGATCTTTTACAGTTTTACTATTACTCAATGCTGTCGTAAAAGCAGTAATACCGAATGTGAATGACATAATTCCAAACACAAAGCCCATAATTACGAAAGTATTCACATTATCCCCCCATAAATAACTTCACAATAAACCTCAAGTGATTCCAAAACTCACCTCAGTAAAAAACATGATATTCCCAATGCTTATGTAATTTAGCGAGTACTATTTAAGTATAAATAAAGACCCCGACTGCGGAAGGCTCAAATTCAAAATATGTTAAGTGAGATAAAAGTTGAATAGGTATCAAAAACCCATCATGAAATGATTGTAGTATTTGATAATTATTAAAGGTAATTTCTTTTAACTATAGAAATATAGAAATACACTGATGAAATTGGAATAGGGAGTGCTTTGAATTGCCAATACAAGAATTAATGCCTTTAATAATCATTTTCATATATTTAGTTATTGCTGGTGCCATCGTTTTTGGTATTTTATCTATTATTAAATACTTTAGATCAAGAAAAGCATCAAAAGAAAATTTAGAAGATAGGGTCAGCGGTCTGAAAGAAAAAGAAAATCCCTTCAAGAATTGATTAAATAAGAGAGCATTATGCTAAAGATAAGCCCATTCAATGTTTTTCTTTCCTCTCTTATTTCTATTTATTCCTGTGCTTGATGGCTATTCATCATAGAAGAAAACTTCATCTACCTTAGCTTCTAATTCACCAGTTAATTTGAACGTTGAATGCTAATTGAAATGTGAAACCGAGTTTATCTTATCATTCCCAATGGCATTAATCGACTGACCATGACCTCCTCCTATACTCAAGGAGTTAACGCTACTTTCATCACACGTAATTCTCTCTTTATTTCGAACTCAACCCATTTAATTCATATTCATCTGCATATAAATGGACAACGGGAAAATAAAGCACGCCGCGAAGATTAAAAAAGCTGTTATATTCAATAGTTTATATTTAAATAGATCTTCTCGTGAAATACCTAAACCTGATAGGACCATTCCAAAGATAGAATAAGCAGGAAGAAGCATAAAGCCAATAAGACCTACCAAGGATGTATCCGATATAAAGAAATAAATACCAAGAAATCCAGCAACGAGTAACCAGGCCATTCCTTCCGCCAATTTAGTTATTCCACACATAGTAAACTCCTTTTAAAAAGTTAATAGTATTGTTAATATCAAACAAAAGTAACCGCTGCAACGATCCCCACGAGGGTAATTGTAAGACTCCCTAAAACATTTAATAGAATTAAAAAGGTTTTCATTTATTTACTTTACATGCTAAGAATAATCCGCCAATTGGTTACACCATGGTAAAGAATCAAAATAAATAGAGAACTTTCAATAAAAGTTCATTCAGAACCTTCCACTCTTAGTATAAATAATCCTGCAGCCCTGATGAGGCACATATAGATAGGGTGTGTCGCATAGAAAAACACCCCTTCTATTTCCAGCATCCTACTATTAATACTAACACACCATATTACATTTATTTACATTTTACACGCTTTATTTTAGTCTCTAACCCTTAAAGAATGATAGAAAATAACCTCAAAATAAAAAGAGATAAAGAGTCCTGATATTTAGGACTCTTTATCTCTTTTTATGGTACTTTGGAAGAACAAAAAAATCATTACGTTTTCCCCGTATAAAGCAAATCATTGTGATGGAGGTATAATCTTATCTCAGTTGCAAATGGTACATTTTCAGCGATAACAAACTTCCAATTCTGTTCCTTTAGAAACTCTTCTCTTACTCTCAATTCCCTTATTTCGATTAGGTCTTCTAAAGAACGGTTAACTGGGCTTGGATTGCTTTTGGCTAATTGATTTCGATAATGGTTTCTAAAATCTTCTTCCGTACAATTGTTAACTCTTACAAAGTGTTTCTTTAATCTCTGCATGACAAAACTTCTTTTTTTACGATCTTTTATTCTGAGCGCAGCATGCTGAATATGCTTTAAGTCATGACAGGATTTACATAAAGATTGTATATCTTTCAGAATCAACAAAAATTCTTCCTCGTCATACTCCCAATCTTCATGAGCCTGGAGATTTTCTTCATCACGACAACCACATACCTCACATGTAAAATCGCTTTGCTCCAGAACATGGTTCCGAACCGAATTCCATAAAGACCGAGGTATGGAATTCCTTACCGTTTTATTCTGGGCATAAGAAGGCTTTCGAATCTCGATCGTTAGCTTAAAATTAGCCATAATACCCTCCATTTGAGACTACAATTCAACAGTAATTGTCTCT
>NZ_JBAPTY010000373.1:0-2921 GCF_049282395.1 Halobacillus sp.
ATAACCCATTCCATTTTTTCATATCCTCGAGAGTGTTTAAGGTGGTATGGATTCTTTCTACTGATTCTTCGCGGGAAATTAAACCAGTTTCTTCAGCTGAGATCGTGCTCATCATATACATGGCTATATTCGTAGGAGAGGTGTGTTTATCAGCGTTCATTTCATCGTCATCAAAACGGACCGCGTCATATGTAAGACCGGTATCCTCAATTGTAAAATCTTCAAAGTATCGATACGTTTTCTTTGAAATCGCTTCCAATTGTTTTGATAAAGCAATCTTTTTTCCTTTCGGTGCAGCATGTATGGAGCCTGGCAGAGCGGTAACTACTGTTAGAATGAGCACTAAGAACAACATACAATATTTCTTCAATACTTACACTTCCTTTCATTAATTAGTGAAACGTTTCGATTAATAGTTTACAAGAACAACATTTAAAGGTAAATAATGTAATAGTATGAATCTTCTAAAAATTATAGTAGTAAGAAAGTTGGGTAGAGTGTCACAAAAAAATTTAAGAATTTTATTGTGAACCGGTATTATAGTCTTTACTAAGAAGTTAAAAAGAGACAGTGAAATACTGTCTCTTTGCCTTAACTACTACGCCGTTTACACTTCTTTAAAATTAATCGAATTGATTCTGTCCGTATTCGGATTATAGACAACCGACCCCTGGATATTGATCGTTTCCTGAGGAGATTCCATAACGAATTTATAGACTTCTCTAATTCCCCCACCGTTCACCTGATTTTGACTAACTTTACTATAATCTGTGACGTTATAGTTCGGGTAGGCTGCCTGAATGATCTCGAGCAGATATTTTCCCCATTTTTCTTCTTCCAGTTCGGGAGAGGCGATAATATCGACATTAATAACTCCTAAGTCGATATTGGCGCCGAGAGCCTCAAAAGCTTTTCTATGGAGATTAATTTTATTCGGCGGGTAATTCGGTACTTTGTCGACTACCGTTACAATCACAACTCTTCCGTTTGTAACATTACGAACCTTGATGGCCTGACCGCATTGGTACGGTGAATTGCTTCCAACAGCCGCAGTCATATATTGATTGTTGGACCATGGAATGCCGCATTGGGTAACGGCTCCACCTTCCGTCCATGTGGCCTGACCGCGAACAGGCTGCCTGAAGTCGTAATAGCTTTGGCGATTCGCAAAGTAATTAGGATAAAAATTACGTGAATAAGATTGCTCTTGATAGAGGGCAGGTACATGCGGATAGCCATAGGGAACGTGATAATAATGAGAATACATCCGTTTTCCTCCTGTTTATCATTTATATCCTCATTAGCCTATGCGTGTATGAGGCAGGAGGTGAAAAATAGGTAGGGATTAATTCTGGCTATTTTCAATAGAGTTCACACTTGTAAGGATGTTTCAATAGTCTAGAGGATAGCGTTTAAAATTCATAGTATATTCATAGTAATATGAAAGTAATACCTGTTGGGTCATAGATCCGACAGGTATTTTTTATAAGTACATTTCCAAGCCTCACGATCGGAATACGAGGTAATTATCCATAATATTAGATGAAATATTTAGAATAATTTGAATTATTATGTAAATTAATTTACAGTTGGTTGTAAGAAAGGTTACATATTTGTTTTAACAAAAAAAGGAGGGAGCATGATGAAAAAAACACCAATAAGGCAGGGGATTTTATCGGGAATCATGGTGAGTCTCCTACTTGTTGCAGGATGCAGCTCGGATGAAGCCGCGGGCGACAGTGATGAAGTTACGCTTGTTTATGCAAGAGGTGTCGACACCACGGAAGGAAACGCGAAGCTGATCGAGGCTTTTGAAGAAGAGCATCCGAATATTAACATCAAGTACCGCGAAATGCCGTCGGACAGTGGGCAGCAGCATGACCAGTATGTGACGACACTGAGTGGCCGAAGTGCAGAAATTGATGTATTCGATGCGGATGTGGTGTGGCCGGCGGAATTCGCTCAGGCTGGTTATGTCATGGGATTGGATCGGTTTATTGAAGAGGATAACATCGATATGAACAAATATTTCGAAGGAACCGTCGATTCCGTAACCTTCAATGGCCGAACATGGGCAATGCCGAAGTTTACCGACGCCGGCTTATTGTATTACCGAAGCGATATTGTAGAAGAGCCTCCGGAGACCTGGGATGAACTGAGTGAAATGGCAGGTAATCTCCAGGGAGAAGCGGGGACCAATTTCGGCTATGTGATGCAGGCCAACCAGTATGAAGGTATTGTGGTTAACGCGATTGAGTTCATTCATGCCTATGGCGGAGAGGTTATTAACGATGTAGGAGAAGTGGTCGTAGATAATCCGGAAGCGATTGAAGGAATTCGTAAAATGACCGAAATCGCCCAGTCCGACTACGTTCCAAACAATATTTTGAATTTTACCGAGCTTGAAACTGAAACCGCTTTTATTCAGGGGAATACGGTCTTTGCTCGGAACTGGCCTTATATGCAAGCTTCTTCAGCGAATGAGGAAAAGTCACAGGTTGCTGGGAATGTCGGTTTCTCCTTACTGCCTAAAGGGGATGAGAAGTCCGCATCTACGCTTGGCGGCTGGGTCACGATGATCAATAAGTACACCGAACATCCAGAGGCTGCCTGGGAGTTTGTTAAGTTTATGACAGGCAAAGAAGGGCAGAAGATCAGCGCTACCGTAGGAGGAACAGCTCCGACGATTAAATCTCTTTATGATAATGAAGAGGTAAAAGAAGCTTCCCCGGTATTTGCCAACGAGGCGTTTGTGGAAACCTTACAGAATGCCGTTCCTCGCCCGGTTACACCGAATTATCCAAAAATAACGGACATTATTCAAATTGAGATCTCTAAAGCCCTGGCTGGAGATGTCTCGCCAGAACAAGCGGCACAGAATATGCAAAGAGAGATTGAAAGCGTTGTTAACGACTAAAAGC
>NZ_JBAPTY010000374.1:0-7754 GCF_049282395.1 Halobacillus sp.
CGCTGCAGGATTTTGGCAAAGATCGTGTTTTCCAGACAGTGGGTATGGAACCGATGGGGGATTTTTTTAATTCCATTAGCCAGCTTGAATCCTACGATACAAGCAAACCCTTTAATCCGATGATTAATGCAGGTGCTATCGCTATTGCTGCTCTGATCAAAGGAAAAAGCGTAGAAAACCGGTTTAACCGCTACTTTGATTTCCTTAAAAAAATTACAAATAATAACGAATTGCAAATGAGTGAGGAAGTGTACCATGCGGAACGTGCCAATAGTGCCCGTAATCGTTCTCTCGCTTATTTTATGCAAAGTACAGGAACGCTCGTTACCAGTGTGGACGATGCACTCGAACTATACTTTCGGATGAATTCGGTCATGATGTGTTCGGAGGATTTTGCGCGCGTAGGCGCATTCCTGGCAAGAGGTGGAATGACTTCCGAAAGTAAAGAACGATTAA
This sequence comes from Halobacillus sp., assembly GCF_049282395.1. Classification (NCBI taxonomy): domain Bacteria; kingdom Bacillati; phylum Bacillota; class Bacilli; order Caryophanales; family Bacillaceae; genus Halobacillus; species Halobacillus sp. The sequence goes on from NZ_JBAPTY010000374.1 coordinate 457, forward strand.
TTCCTCCTCATCACCTTCGCACTGTGAAAGCTATTATGATGACCTCAGGTATGTATAACTCTTCAGGTCACTATGCTGTAGAAGCTGGTTTTCCTTGTAAAAGCGGAGTATCTGGCAGTATTATCGGTGCTATTCCTGGACGAATGGGGATTGGTGTCATTGGACCAGCCATCAGTCCAAAAGGCAACAGTACAGCAGGCGGAGCCCTCATAAAAAAACTGTCTCAGGATCTGGAATTAAATATGTTCGGAATAGAAAATACGTAATGAAGGAGAGGTTGCTTTGCCATTCGATTATTCGATAGACTTTAAAAATACAGATTTCCGTAAGAATCCGGACAAATATAGAGTAGGCCGGGGAGAACAGGGCGTCCTGATGGTCGAACCCTACAAAGGAGAGATCCTCCCCCACTGGCGCTTTAAAACTCCTGAAATAGCAAGGGAATCATCAGATAAAATTTATCAAATGTTCTTAGAATACAAGAAAAATGAGGACTTCGTCGGCATGGATATGGCCCGGAAGTTTCTACAGATGGGATACACCCGCTCCCGCCGCTATGCGAATTATAAAGGCGGTAAAAAGTACGATGAAAACGGCGAAATTAATGAACGGGATATTGATGAAGAAAAGGCAAAATCTGCAGAGATTTTCGAGGAAAAGTGGATCCTGGCAAGGGAAGATGAAGAATATTTGAAGAAGAAAAAAGAACACCAGAAATCATACGGTTAATATTGACTTTTCGCGCGGGGAAACATAAGCTATCATTAACCCGACTAATAAGGTCGGAATAATGATGCAGAGGGGAGAAACGAGTGAAACTACTCTCACTTCGGATGAGCCTTTTCTTTATGCTCACTTCTTGGATTTTAGGCTTTTATTTTATTTCCATCTTATATACGCCAACAATTATTATCCCCTTACCTAATCACTTTCTATGGACAGACGAATACAAAGGGGCGTTAGGATTGACTACCATCCTCACAATTCTTACGATCCCATTAATAACCTATTATTTTAAAAAGAGAAAATCCTTTGTTCCTACTCGAAAATGGTCTATAGCATTTCTGATTAACCTTACCGCCTGGCTTCTCACAATTAGTGCTCAATTGAAAATCGTTGCCTATAATCTGGGCATCTGCCATTAAATTTCCCCTAATTAAAAACCAAAAATGAAAGATTTCACGGGAAAAGGTTTCTCTCATCTTGGGTTTTTATCCGGATTAATCTTTCGCATGCTTATAAATAACCGTACTATACACCTGCGCTTTTGCTTTAGGATCCAGGTACATGGCTGCACTATTCACGGCTGTCATTGCTTCTGAAAATCCAGAAGCGATCAACATTGTCTTACTTGGATAAATAGCCGCGTCACCTGCTGCAAAAACCCCATCGATAGATGTGCACATATCCGTACCAACAGGAATCCTTCCTTTCTCTGTTTCAAGGCCCCAGCTTTCATACAGGCTTTTCTCTATATTCAGTCCTTCATAGACTAAAATGTGCTCAACATCCAATTCGGTTCCGTCCTGTAAAGTAATTCCTGTGAGCACTTGCCCGTCACCTGCTAACTCTTCTACCTTCTGATTCCTATGAACGTGAACGGATGACTTTTCAAGAGTTTCTATATCCTGTTCATACACCGCCTTAAATTCTTCGCCACGGTTAATTAAATGTACTTCCTCTGCAATTTTTTCAAGCGCAAGCGCCCAGTCGATTCCAACGCGGCTTTGAGAGATAACAGCTGCTTTTTTTCCAGCGTACTGATTTACGTTTTGAATAGTATAGTGAATGCACCTGTCATCATACTGACTACTGCCCTCTACCTGAAGAGGTTCCATCTCGAATGTCCCCATACCTGAGGCAACAATAACCGTTTTCGAGAAATGCTGCTCACCATTGGCTGTTGTCAGGATAAAAGATCCATCCTCCTGTTTATCAATCGTCCGAATCTGTTCGCCTGTAACGATAACAGGCTGGACACTTAACGCCTGGTTTTCCACCTCGGTCACGAGATCTTCTCCCCGGACTCCGAGAAACCCTCCTACATCATAAATCTTCTTTTCAGGGTAGAAGAAAGCTACTTTCCCGCCCAGATCCTGGTGATATTCGATGACTTTTGTTTTTAAACCGCGCATACCACTGTAAAATGATGTATATAAACCTGTTGTTCCTCCGCCAATAATCGTTACATCAAACATTTCGTTCATAATTGGTCTCCTCTTCTAATGGGTTTTCATTAGTAAATATATAAAGTAAGGGGTGCTCACAATGGTTACTACGATACCAACCGGTATTTCGGCAGGAGCGATCAAGTTCTTTCCTACTGTATCCGCTGCTAGCAAAATCAGTGCACCTATTAAAGCCGTAACAGGTATTAACGTCTCGTGTTTTGGTCCCATCAATCTTCGAGCCAGGTGAGGGGCTACCAGTCCAAGAAAAGCAATGCCGCCACCAGCAGCTACGCATAAACCGGCCAGTGCAACAGCAAGCGCCAATAAAACCCTGCGTTCCCTTTCCACGGCTGCTCCCAGACCTGTCGAAATCTGATCGCCAAGATTCAAGATATTGAGAACTGACGCTTTGTACATAGCATATACGGTCAACAAAATGATCCACGGAGCCAAAGCTGCGACAAAGTCCCAGTTCCCTCCCCATATATCCCCAGCAAGCCACACCATAGCCTGTGTGAAATCCTGAGGGTTCATCTTCACTTGAAAAATAATTAAAGCTGCGCTGAATCCCGAATTCACCCCGATACCCACAAGAATTAACCGAACAGGATTAATTCCTTTTTTCCAGGCTAATAGGTAAATCAGGAAAGCAGCCAGAAAAGCCCCTGCCAGTGCAAAAAGGGGCATGGCGTAAATACCAAGGCCACTTAATTTGGACATCGAACCTTGAAAAAAGAAAATATAGACAATAATAGCAAAACCGGCTCCTGTATTAATTCCAAGAATGCCCGGATCCGCAAGGTCATTACGTGATACCCCTTGAAGAATGGCGCCGGAGACCCCGAGGCCTGCACCGATCAGAAGAGCAAGCACCATTCTCGGCAGACGGATATCAAATAACACCATTTCCTCCGTGCTGCTTCCACTCCCAAGAAGCGTACGCATGACTTCCATTGGAGCTATGTTGACCACACCCATGTTTAAGCTGAATAGAAATAGCAAGAATATACTAGCCCCTAATATAGAGACAATCCAGCCAAAGCGTCTCTGCTTTTTATTCATTCCATCCCCCTCCCTTCTCCACGAGCAAGGTAAAGGAAGAAAGGAACACCAATACACGCCGTGATGGCTCCTACAGGTGTCTCAAAAGGAGCGTTAACGAGCCGCGCTCCAATATCCGATAACACAAGAAGCAATCCTCCTAGCACAGCCGATACTGGAATAATCAACCGATAGTCCGTGCCTACTAAAGCCCGGGTCATATGAGGAATAACTAAGCCAACAAACCCAACCGTCCCTGCAACAGAAACAGCAGCTCCTGTTAAAAGAAAAACAACCACAATTCCTAAAGACTTTACGACGAAAGTGTTTTGCCCGAGCCCTTTGGACACGTCTTCTCCTAAACTAAGGATTGTGACCGCTCTTGAGAGAAATAATGCGAGTGTTAAACCTGCAATTCCAACAACTAAAAGAATTTTCACAGACAGCCAGTCTGTCGCCGTTAACCCTCCGGCGTACCAAAAACTCATTTGTTTGGCCACCTGAAAATGAAGAGAGATGGCAGAAGATAAAGAACTCAACATTCCACCTACAGCCACACCGGCAAGGGCAAGTTTTACAGGAGTCAAGCCGCCTTTTGAAAAAGACCCTACACCGAATACAATAAGTACGGCGAGTCCCGCCCCTATGAAAGCTGAAATGGTCATCCCAAGATTCGTCATAGACGGGAAAAAGACTAACGCAATGATAAGAGCAAATGCAGCCCCGTGCGTAACACCCATAATCGAGGGAGAAGCCAGCGGATTTCTAGTTAATCCCTGCATAACAGCCCCTGAAACAGCAAGAAAGCTGCCCACTAGAGCAGCACCAAATGCACGAGGTAAACGCAGTTCACGTATGACCTGATGATTTGTGACTTCTGGATCAAAAGCGAATATAGAGTCCCATACCGTTTTTAATTGTATATCGGTTACCCCTAAAGAAACGGATAATCCAAGAGACAGGAATAATCCAGCAATAGCCAGAAAAAATACAAGTCCAGCCTGGAAGAACTTTGAGGTTAATCCTTCTATATCTTTTTTATCATTTTTATTTCGCACAACCTCTTCGCTCACGGCAGTAAACCCTCTCTATCACTAGCATCAGTTTATGTATCTATTTAATTAAAATTGAGAATCATTATCACTACGTATTATATCGATAATATTCTAGTAGTTCAAGTCAGGTGCGGCAGGTTTCACCTTGACATTTCCAATGAAAATGATTATCATTATCGATGTATTAGAATATCTTTTTAGGAGGAAAGTCATGCTTAGATCAAAGTTCCTTTTGTTATTCAGTCTATTGATCATGCTTACTGTAGTAACGGCATGTAATAATAATGAAGACACTACGTCCTCTGAAGAAAACTCTTCAGACCAAAATCAAGGTGAACAATCAAACGAAGAGCGAACGTTGACTCATGAGATGGGAGAAGTAACCATCCCTTCCAATCCTGAACGCATTCTCGCCCCTTACTTAGAAGATCCTTTAGTAGCTCTTGGAGAACAGCCCGTGGCACAGTGGTCGATTGGTGACACAGTTCTCGACTACCTACAGCCTCAATTAGAGGGAGTTCCAAAAATAGCCTGGGATCTGCCATTAGAACAAACCATTAACCAGGACCCGGGTTTAATCTTATTCAGCGGTCCATCCGCTCTGCAAAATGGTACGTATGAAGAATACAGTGATATTGCTCCAACCTACGTCTTCAGTGAAGAAAACAGTTCGGATTGGCGCAAGCAATTAACCCAAATGGGCGAAATTCTTAGTAAACAAAAAGAAGCCGAACAGGCACTGGCTGATTTTGATCAAAAAGCAAAGGAAGCTAAAGCAAGTCTGAAAGAGTCCATTGGTGACGAGTCAGTAGCATTCGTATGGGCTTCAGGTGAACAATTCTACGTTTTCGAAAATACTCGTTATGGTGCAGAAGTCCTGTACAACGACCTTGGCGTGACCCAGCCTGAATTTATTAAGAACCTTCCGGAAGCCGAAGCACAGTGGAATCCAATCGCATTAGAAAAACTAGGGCAGATGGATGCCGACCATGTCTTTTTAATTGCTCAAGAGGGAGAAGCCGGGTTGGAAATTCTTAAAAATAGTTCCGTATGGCAAAGCACTCCCGCTGTTGAAAAGGACCAAGTCTATCAAATGAACGAACCTAGTCACTGGACCATTGATGGCGTAATTGCCCACGGCATGACTATAGATAAGGTTACAGAGACACTAACACAATAAAGAATGAAAAAAGTGTAAACGTAGATGTTTACACTTTTTTATTGGTTCTGTTAAAGGTTATATTCAATTTTAATCAGAAAAGTTATTACACAACAGGGCCGGATTGTTGAAGACTCAGTTTCGAGATACTTTTATGACAAGAAAGGTCCTGCGGGGGATGATTCGCTTTCCGCGGGCATGTGCTGAGCCTCCTCAGTCTTCGACTTCCGGGGTCTCACCGATCATGTTTATCCCGCAGGAGTCTTCATCATCCCCCTCCGGACCTGGCCAAATCAGAAGCTCGAAACCACTTCAACCATCACCTGCATAATGAAGTATTAGACCATGTAGTTAGGATATAACGACCCACACAGCCCGTCATGATAGCATTCCCTACAGATTACAGAGGAGAACCATTCTCTTCTGGAAGGGTCCGTTCGCAACATTATAGTTGGGGTGGTGGGGAAATGATGAGACTCCCATGGGAGAAGGGACTAGGTGAGATCCCACAGGGAGTGAAACGAGCGAGGAAGCTCACCGTTCCCCCATAGGAAAGCGATTTATTTCCCCACCAGCCCTTGTCCATCTAACGTAAAGGACCCATTTATCTCGAAACTGAGTCTTCAAGTAATGGGAGCTTTCCTTAAATAAATACTCAAATTTAGCAGATTTGTTCATTACGATCCATCCCCCTTTTTGTCCTTTTACCCTAATCGAATCCTGATACTATATAACTGTATAAATAAGTAATTCAGATGTGACTTTTGACCCTTTTTGTAACAGAGAACACATTAAGTTAGGTCCTAAAGCAGGAGGTTCGTTTCAGAAGTCGAACAATATCATAATATGACGAGTATGGAGGTTATGAAATGGCTGAAGAACAAACTAGATATTCTCGCCTTGCGCAAATTACCAAGCTTATCAATACCAAGCTTGATTTGCGCGATGTTTTAGAGCACGTCGTAACAGCCATATCCGAAGAAATCACACGCTGTGATTCCGTTGGGATTTACCTGCCACAAGAAGATGGTACCTATAGAGGCTACGTCGGGAAACCAGCTCTTATAAATGGAATGACACTTGATATGCATATTGTAGATCCAGAATATGATCAACTTGCAAAAGAAGTCATCGAAACGAAGAAAACCATTTACATTCCTGACACCTCAAAAGACACTCGTCCTGATTCAAGGGCGGTAAATGCGTTCAAAATTAATTCGTTACTTGTGGCCCCTATATTCTATGAAAATGAACTTTACGGATTGGTATTTTTATTCGACTATGGAATTCCTATGGATTTGACCGATGATGAAATAGAGTCCATCAAAGCTTATGTAAATATGGCTGCTGTCGCTATTCGAAATGCCACTAATTTGACCCGTAAAGAAGATTTAATTGAAGAAAAGCAGCTATTACTGGATGTAACCCGCGAACTCTCACTCTGTTCTTCTCTTCAAGAAGCCATTGACAAATGCTTCTATTACTTAAGTAAAGTGTTAAAAAACAATAACATCGGCGCTCATTTCCTTGATCCCGCAGCTGAGTTGCAGATGAAGCCCGTCAGCTTGAGTAAAAACAGTGACTGGACAGAAGATGATTGGAAGAACACACACCAGCAACTAAAGGTTGATTTTACAAATGATGCTGCTTTCCGCGAGGTTATAGAAAAGAAACATTCCATCATGATTCCTGACGTTACCATAGATTCAAGACCGAACCATGAGGCATGCACGCGATTTGGTATTAAAGGATTATATATGATCCCCCTTGTAGCTGTAGGAGAAGTACTTGGGACCATAGCAATTGTAAATTTACAAGAAAAAGGCTATACATATCCTCGTTATGTTCGCCAGCTTGCTGAATCCATAGTGG
>NZ_JBAPTY010000375.1:0-4724 GCF_049282395.1 Halobacillus sp.
TCACTATTAATAATTCCATAAAAGCTCCCATTAGTTGAAGACTTGATTTGGAGATATTTGTTGAGCGGAAGGTTCTACGGGGGACGATTTCGCTTTCCGGCCCTGCACGACGCAGGGTCGTTCGACGTTGCCACATGACGTGGCGGTCTTAGTCGAACTTCTTCTGTGCTGAGCTTCCTCGGGCTTACCAGCCCTGCGGGATCTCACCGATCATGTTCATCCCGCGGGAGTCTACATCGTCCCCCTCCGAACCTGGCCGAATAAGAAACTCAAAACCATTTAATACACTGATTGCTTGGTGAGAAAAAAGCATAGGGAAGAAGTGTGTTTTATGCTAGAAAGATGTGAAAAAGCTTGTCATACAAGCATTTAGGACCTATTTAGAAGGAGAGCATTCACTCTTCTGGAAGGATCCGTTATTCTCCCGTGGCTTGGGTTGGTGGGGAAATGGCGAGACTCCCATGGGTGATGGAACAAGACGAGTTATTTCCCCACCAGCCCTTCTCCACATTTCGTAACGGACTCAAATCTCTCGAAACTGAGTATTCGGCGCTTTAGTGGAATATAAGTGATGGGGACTATTCAAAAGGGTTTGGTATGGTGATTTTAGAAAATTAGATGATTATGTATATTTATTCCTTAATATGGATGAGGTTATCAGAAAATGAAACAGAGGAGTAAGTTTCTTCTTAAAAACCATTGAATCAATATGCAATAAAATGTATGATTAACAAATTGGAAAGGATATATACCCTTAAAATTCGAAAAAAATATGCATTCATATTCAGAAGTGGAGGAAGAAAGATGGAGTTAGAAAAGCAAGAACTACAGATGGAAAAGAAATATACAGCCAAACAATTATTTAAATTCTTAATCCCGTCCATCATAGGGGTGCTTTTGTTCCTCGTCCCCATCTCAGTAGATGGTACGGTCACGATAGGACTCGGGGTAATGGCCGATGGGCTGCAGGCTGCTATTTCTGATTACATTCCCTTATTTATGACAAGTGTACTTTGGATTTCAGCTGTCGGCTCGATTGCAATCAAAGGAATCAGCCAGCCTGCTATCCGCAATCATACATTTATTGCAAAATTATTTGATGTTGGCTTATTCTGGATTGTTCTTCGTTTACTGGGAGCTGTCTTTGCAACACTGACACTCACTGGGGCAGGACCTGAAGTGGTTTCTTCTGAATTAACTGGTCAGGTTGTGTTGTTTGATCTGATTCCGGTTCTAATGGTCTGGTTTTTATTTGCCAGCTTGTTCATGCCGTTGTTATTGGAATTTGGATTAATGGATTTTATTGGGACGATGGTCCGTAAGGTTATGCATCCATTATTCAAACTGCCGGGCCGTTCTTCCGTTGATGCTTTAGCTTCATGGATGGGCAGTGGAACGGTCGGAGTGTTGCTGACTACTCAGCAGTATGAAGGGGGCTATTACTCTAAACGGGAAGCGGCCGTTGTGGCGACTAACTTTTCCATTGCATCGATCGCCTTCAGTTTAGTTATTGCAAGATTCATAGGAATTGACCATATGTTCGTCCAGTTTTATTTCACTGTAGCCGTATGCGGTATTGTAGCAGCGGTGATCTGTCCGCGTCTTCCACCGCTTTCTCGGAAGAAGAGTACGTACTATGGGCCGGCAGGAAAGCAAATTGATGAGGCCGTCCCTTCAGGATATTCAAGCTTCCAATGGGCGGTGGAACAGGCTGTAAGCAAGGCTGACCAGGTAAAAAGCGCTCGTAGTGTAATCAATAGAGGAATTTTCAATGTCGCTGATATTTGGCTCGGTCTTATTCCTCTGGTTATGGCACTTGGGACGATTGCTCTTATGGTCGCTGAATTTACGCCGATTTTCACGTTCTTATCTTATCCATTTATTCCATTTTTGAATGTACTGCAAATACCAGAGGCTCAGGCGGCTGCTCCGGCAATGATTGTCGGATTTGCGGACATGTTCCTGCCTGCTGTTGTCGGATCGGGAATTGAATCAGAGTTGACCCGCTTTATTATCGGAGTCATGTCTCTGACCCAATTAGTGTATATGTCTGAGATTGGTATTCTATTAATTAAATCGAAAATTCCTTTGAACATTGGAGAATTGTTCATTATCTTTTTACAGAGAACCGTTATTACGCTGCCGATCGCAGCTTTGATGGCTCATCTATTATTCTTCTGAAGCGCGTGCTATTATAGAGAGAGTTTTTTTATGGAGGTAGTTTTTAATGGGGAACGACTGGAATCATCTTGTTGAAAATATGTCAAACCGGCTGGCGCCGAGCATGGCTAAGGATCACCCGAACTTGCCGGTAGTTAAAGAGGAAGGGTGCTATTATTACGGTGTAGATGGCAGGACGTATCTGGATTTTACTTCGGGTATTGCTACGACTAACGTTGGGCATCGCCATCCAAAAGTGGTGGAGGCTATTAAGGAAGGAGCAGATCAGCTAGGGCACGGACCATCTGGAGTCATTATTTATGAATCAATTTTGAAACTTGCAGACCGTCTGGCTGAAATCATGCCCGGGGATCTCGACTGCTTCTTTTTTGGAAATAGCGGAGCAGAAGCCATTGAAGGAGCTATCAAGCTAGCAAAGCATGTGACGGAACGGCCTTATATTGTATCATTTATCGGCGGTTTTCACGGGCGTTCAATGGGAGCTCTCAGTGTAACCAGTTCAAAAAGTAAATACCGCAAGTTTCTGAATCCCACCGGATCTTATCAGATTCCATACGCCCAGGTGGAGGATGCCCCTGAAGGCACGGATCCAGAGCAGTATGTAGTGCAGCAATTAGAAAAGGATTTCGAGCGATTGTTTGCCCATCAAGTGACATCCGATGAGGTGGCAGCTGTGTTAGTCGAACCCGTTCTTGGAGAAGGCGGCTATATCGTCCCGCCAAAAGCCTGGCTTCAAAAGGTCCGCGAACTATGCGATTATTATGGTTTATTACTCATTTTCGATGAGGTGCAGACAGGATTTGGACGGACAGGTGAATGGTTTGCCTCCCAAACTTTTGATGTGACACCGGATATCATGGCGATTGCGAAAGGCATTGCTAATGGCATGCCGCTCAGTGCCACGGTTGCTCCAAATGCACTGATGAAGCAGTGGCCGTTGGGAAGTCATGCCACTACTTTTGGTGGAAATCCAATCGCCTGTTCTGCAGCCAATGCGGTTCTGGATGTGATCCAGGAAGAGAATCTGCTTGAAAATACGAAGGAAGCTGGAGCTTACGCTGCTGAGAAGCTGCAGGAGATAAAAGGCCGGCATCAATCAATCGGACGCATACGGTCAGTCGGTCTTATGATCGGTATTGAAATCGTGGATCCCGTTACTGGAAAACCGAATAGTGAAGGATTATTTAACGTTCTGGACAAGGCTCTTGAAAATGGAGTTCTCTTTTACTTTGGCGGTAATCAGACGGAAATCATTCGTATGATACCTCCGTTAACGATAAGTAAAGAACAGATTGACGAGAGTCTGAAGATGTTTGAGGAAGCTTTAACGGCTTATGAAGAAGAAATAACGGTGTATTAGAAAAAGACGAGAGATCGCTGATGATCTCTCGTCTTTATTAGTGTAAAACTTTTATGAATAATCTAAAGCTGCGATCTACATCGCGTATTTTAAAGCGCGGTTTCTGTTTTAACTACAGGTTCTGCTTTTTCTTTAGAAAGGAACCAGCCGCCGGCACCGATAGCCAGGAGAACAGACCAGAAGATAAGCTTCCAGGTCAGGCTTTTAGCGAAGCCTTCTGCTAATAGAGCAAGCTCAGGGTGGGCTAGTGTATAAACGGCAAGTTTAACGCCTACCCAGCCTACGATAAGATAAGCAGCCGTTTCAAGGCCGGGACGCTTGTCGAGCAGAGTTACAAAGTACCCAGCAGCAAAACGCATAATAATCAGCCCGATAATTCCACCGGCAAGGATAACCGCGAAGTGTCCTCCGTCCAAACCGCCGATCTGAGGAAGAGAGCTTGCTGGGAGCATGACGGCTAAAGCGACTGCAGCAAGGATGGAATCTACAGCGAACGCAATATCAGCAAGTTCGACTTTAACAACGGTCATCCAGAAACCAGATCCTTTGCTTTCTGAATGTGATTTCTTTAGCTTTGGTTTTAACACGTGTTTTTTCCACAAGTGGTAAGCAGCTATCCCAATTAAATACAAAGCACCAATAGCTTGAACCTGCCATATTTGGACCAGGTAGGAGATGATAAACAGAGAAGCAATTCGGAAAGCAAAAGCGCCACCTAAACCATAAAATAGTGCCTTTTTCCGTTTCTCTTCTGGCAAATGTTTAACCATTGTAGCGATAACAAGTGCATTATCTGCGGCCAAAATACCTTCTAATCCAATAAGAATAAGTAAGACCCAGCCGTATTCCAATAATAATGAAAACTCCATTCCATTATCCCCTTTTACTTATTTATTTTTAATTTAGGCTCTATTAAACTTCCGTGTTGATATTAAGGTAAAGCTCCCGTTTGTTTAAGACTCAGTTTCGAGATATTGGATTGTGAGGAAGGTCCTGCGGGGGACGATTACGCTTTCCGCGGGCATGTGGTGAGCTTCCGCGGGCTTAACAGCCCTGCGGGATCTCACCGATCATGTTCATCCCGCAGGAGTCTTCATCGTCCCCCTCCGGACCTGGCCGAATCAGAAACTCGAAACCACTTAAGACATCGACGGGTTGATGAGAATAAAGCATGTGATCATGA
>NZ_JBAPTY010000376.1:0-2630 GCF_049282395.1 Halobacillus sp.
ACGGACACAACCGCCAGCCACAAAGCATCAAAAAACGAGAGCTGTTCCGTAATCATATATCCAATAATTCCGAAAAGAACAAGCATATGCAACAGTAATAAGGATATGAAAACTTTGCGTTGATCCATCAATCCCACCTCAAGTTATACCTTTCTTTTACTATAGTACCATTAGAAGGGGTTACGCAGTAAGATGAAAGGTATTCTTTTGGAAGCCTGCCCGTACAGACAACAAACGATAAGTACCAAACTATGCTTGTTCCCTTTCAAAGCCATTCTATTCAAATTTTCTAAATTTTTTGTCGGAAAAGGATGAAATTTATTTATATTTTGTTATACTACTTATTAACGGAACATTTAAGGAAAATGTCCTTAATTTAAAGGAGGAACATTTTTGAACAATATAAAAGAACACATTTCATTTATTGAAAGCGATATTCTGAATATTCGCCGGACGCTGCATCAGCATCCAGAGCTGAGCAACGAAGAATATCAGACATCTGCTTTAGTAAAAGAGAAACTTACGGAATACGGCATTGAATTTCAAACTGGTTTTGCTAAGACCGGCGTTCTCGGAATTATAAAAGGAGAACATCCAGGTGGGACAGTAGCGCTCAGAGCCGATATGGATGCCCTTCCGATTCAGGAAGCCAACCAGCATGAGTTTGCATCTGAAAACGACGGAAAAATGCACGCATGCGGCCATGACGCTCATACAGCTATGCTGCTCGGCGCCGGTTACGCTCTTCAACAGCAAAAAGAAGACCTTCATGGCACGGTTTTACTCGTCTTCCAACCCGCGGAAGAGACGTCTCCTTACGGCGGTTCACAACCTATGCTTGACGATGGAGTGTTTGATCAATACACACCGGACGTCATTTATGGACAGCATGTATGGCCAAGCCTCCCTGTCGGTCAAGTAGGTATTCGGGATAAAGAAATGATGGGAGCTTCCGACCGATTTAAAGTGATTGTTAAAGGAAAAGGCGGACATGCGAGCATGCCTCATGATGGCAATGATGCTTTAATTATTACCAATCAAATCATCTCCAGTCTTCAGACCATTGTCAGTCGGAACGTAAACCCGCTTGATTCAGCAGTTGTAACCATTGGCCGGATTGAAGGCGGCTATGGGTACAATGTTATTCCCGAACAGGTGGTTTTCGAAGGTACCGTACGTACTTTTAAATCAGAAGTGAAGGAAAAAGTAAAACAACGTTTCCACAGGGTTATTCAGCAGACGGCCGAAGCATTCGAGGGAGAGGCAGAAGTAACTTATTATGATGGCTATCCCGCGACCATTAATACACCAGAATGGGCTCAGACAGCCCGCAAATCAGCCCAGCGTCTTTTAGGTGAAGATGCAACACCTTCTCTCGATCCAGCTTTAGCCGGAGAAGATTTCTCCAGATTCCTGCTTCATTATCCGGGTGCCTTTATCTGGCTCGGCACTCAAATTGAAGATGCCGACAATCAGAAACCACTTCACGATTCTGGTTTTCAATTGAATGAAAAGGCCCTGCCGATCGGAAGTCGTTATTTAGTCCAGGTAGCGCTGGATACACTGCAAAGCCTGGCTGAAAGTAAAGAAGGTGATCGAAGTGCCTCATAACGATTCATTCATTCAGGCTATCCAGCCTAAATTAACTGAATGGCGCCGTCACTATCATAAGTATCCTGAACTTGGGTTTATGGAATACTGCACCACCTATACGATTGGGCAGGAATTAGAAAAATTGGGCTTTACTCTATATGTAGGAAAAGATGCTCTGCAAAGCGATTCCAGATACGGTGTTCCTGATGAAGAAACGCTTCAGGAAAAGGAAATGGTAGCATCCGCGTCGGTAGATGACCGCTTTCTTGCAAACATGAAGGGCGGTCATACCGGACTAGTCGCGGTATGGGATACAGAAACCACCGGCGACCACCTTGCCTTCCGCTTTGACATTGATGCTTTGCCGATTACAGAAGCTGAAGTTGAAGAGCACTTGCCTTTTAAACACTCTTTTGTATCCAAACATACAGGTGTTATGCATGCTTGCGGCCATGACGGGCACACCACCATCGGCCTTGGACTCGCTCATTTCATTGCGGAGAATAGTTCAGACTTAAACGGAAAGTTTACTCTCCTGTTTCAGCCGGCCGAAGAAGGCGGGCGAGGCGCAAGAGCGATGACAGACAAAGGCTGGCTCAAAGACGTGGATTTCTTTTATTCCGGACATATCGGAATTCAGGATCTGCCTGTTGGAACGGTGGCAGCCACTACCAAAGGGTTTCTGGCATCAGCGAAATTAGACGCCCATTTTAACGGCCAATCCTCTCATGCCGGTATGAAACCCGAAGAAGGACGCAATGCCTTGCTCGCGGCAGCCACGGCAGCGACTCAATTGCATTCCATTCCCCGGCACAGTGAAGGCATCAGCCGGGTGAACGCAGGAAAACTGATTGCCGGCAACGGACGTAATATTATATCGGACCGCGGCTTTCTGGAACTTGAAACGCGAGGGGAAACGAAAGCCATAAATGCTTATATGCAAAAGGAAGCCAGACGTATGATTCAGGCTGCAGCGGACATGCACCAGGTCGATGTAGACATTGATTTCGTAGGCGAAACGGAGCAGATGATTTGCG
>NZ_JBAPTY010000377.1:0-3480 GCF_049282395.1 Halobacillus sp.
ACATACGAGAAGTCGCCGATGCCATCGAGTTGCAGGTAGAAGGCAACTTGGCGCTGGTAGATAAAATCGATGGGAAAATTGTACACGTTAGTGATGAAGCGGTAGAAGATGTAGAAGACGAGGAGGACTTTTCCCATTTGCAAGAATGGGAAAGGGAAGAACGTCATTTAGCTCAGCATATTCTGGAGAATAAAACACGGTATGCCCAAGTACCGGATTGTTCTGATGTTGATGAGTATCAGCTGATGGAATCGTTCATCGACTCGCTTCAAGATAATCAGTCTCGTAACGATTTATCGAAAGCGATCCGCGGGAAGGGCGCTTTCCGCAGGTTTAAAGATCAGATTGTGACTCAAGGGGTTGCTGATCAGTGGTATGATTATCAGAGTGTTTATTATCGCGCGCTTGCCATCGAATGGTGCGAAGAAAACGACATTCCTTACAAAGAATAAATAAAACTTTAAAAAACGCCTGTCCGGTTTTTCGGACAGGCGTTTTGACTTATGCTTTCGTTTTGTAGGATGTAATGTGATCCTGCAGTGTATCGTCCTTGCCGAACAGGAAGTGTTTCTCCATATCCGGGGAATACGTGGAGTTTACAGCCGTACGTCCTACGGTTTCTGCAACTTCACGGAGCATAGCCGGAGAAGCTCCGCAGCAGAGTCCCAGGTAGTTCACGCCAATGCTGTGTGCTTCTTTGGCCCATTCGGCGAGCTCATAGCGGTTCGTGTAAAGTGGATCGAGAGACGTCGGGAACGTCGTTTCCGTCGGAAGTGTACAAGCGCAGCCACCGTCCGGCAGGTTGAAGAAGGTAGGGTGTTCTTCCGTCGTGCGGTAAGGAATGGGAAGGGCGCCTACATAACCATCCACTGTATTACGGATTTTTTCTACATAGGGCTGCATGGTAGCTGGTCCACGGAAGCAGTTCATTCCGACGACAAGAGCGCCTTTTTCTTTTAACAGACGACAGGCTTCTTCTACCTCATAGCCGTCCCGAAGGATATTCTCGCCCATCAGACCGAACGTGATCACAGCAGGGAGACCTTGTTTTTGAATTTCTTCAAGAGCAATTAGGGCTTCCTCATAATAATAGAAGGTTTCACCGTTCACAAAGTCTACGCCTTCTTCCTTACACCAGCCGATCATCTCTGCAAACATGCTTCTTGTTTTTTCAACAGCTTCAGGATCATCCGGGTTGAACAAGTTCGTGTTGGAAATGTTTCCGGCTACGAGCGCTTCTTCTTCTGGATGTTCCTGCGCCACTTCTTTAGCTAGACGGATAGCCTGACGGTTAAGCGGTTCTAATAACTCCTCTTTACCGATGATTCTCATTTTCTCGCGGTGGCCGTTATAGGTGAACGCCAAGACGACGTCGGAGCCTGCGAGCATATAGTCACGATACGTTTGTTTTAGTGCCTGAGGGTTATCAAGGGCAACTTCCGGTACAAAGGATCCGGCCTGTAAATAGCCTCGGCGCTCCAGTTCAAATAAGTATCCTTCTCCACAAATAACGGGTCCATCCTGTAATCTCTGTTCTAATGATCGTTTCATTTCATTCAACAACCTTTCCATTTTGTAATCGTAGTTATATTAGTTGAAAGCTAATGCCCTTTTTACAGGGACACGCTGACCTTCTGTCTGGTACGGGCAACTGCCTGTAAAGCTTGTTCAATGTCTTCAATTAAATCACCGGGGTGTTCAAGGCCGACGGAGAGTCTGAGCAGACCATCGGTAATACCTCGTTTCGCTCGTTCTTTTTCCGGCATAGCTGCATGGGACATAGTGGCTGGATAGGATAGAATCGATTCCACAGCCCCAAGGCTCACGGCAAAGACAGGGAGACGGATCTGCTCCACAAACGCTTTGGCTGCTTCTTTATCCGCCAGCCGGAAAGAAAGCAAGGCCCCTGCTCCGGTAGATTGTCTCCGGTGAATCGGATGACCGGCATGATGGGAAAGCCCTGGGTAGTACACTTCTTCCACCAGGGAGTGCTCTTGCAGATGAGAGACAATTTTAAGCGCTGAGTCTGACGACTGCTTCAGCCGTGCGCCGAGTGTCTTGATCCCCTGAATGAGCTGGTAAGAGTCCTGAGCGCCGAGAATAGAACCGAAGGAGTTCTGGATAAAAGCGAGTCTCTCTCCGAGTTCTTCATTTTTAGTTACGGCAAGCCCTGCAATGATATCGCTGTGACCGGATAAAAACTTGGTCGCACTATGCAGGACGATATCAGCTCCAAGCTCAAGTGGATTCTGATAGAGCGGCGTCATGAAGGTATTATCCACGAAGGTTAAACAGCCATGGGCTTTAGCAAGCTTTGCCACTCCTTCAATATCGGTGATATTTAAGCAAGGGTTGGACGGCGACTCTACATAGATAACTTTAGTATTGGATTGGATCGCCCGGCTGGTTTCGTTGAGATCTGTCATGTTAACGAAAGTGTGATCGATATTGTACTTGCCAAGCATTTCGGTGATCAACCGGAATGTCCCGCCATAGACATCTTTGGAAACGAGTACATGGTCACCTGCGGAAAGCAGCATGAAAGCAGAAGAGATAGCTGCCATTCCAGAGGAGAAGGCAAGACCTCTTGCGCCGCCTTCCAAGTTAGCGATCGTATCCTCAAGCACCTGTCTCGTTGGATTTCCGGACCGGCTGTAATCATATGGCCCCATCGTATCGAAGCTTTCCTGATGGAAGGTT
This sequence comes from Halobacillus sp., assembly GCF_049282395.1. Classification (NCBI taxonomy): domain Bacteria; kingdom Bacillati; phylum Bacillota; class Bacilli; order Caryophanales; family Bacillaceae; genus Halobacillus; species Halobacillus sp. Next base: position 2,701 of record NZ_JBAPTY010000377.1, read on the forward strand.
GAGGATAAGTAGATCGGTACATTCACTGCACCGGTAGCCGGTTCGTGATGACTTCGATTATTCGCAGAGCCGTGGATGAATCGGGTTTCCAACTGATCGTTTTCTGGCCTCATTGTATTTCCTCCTTTTGAATAGCAGAGAGAGCGTGCTTCAAATCATCAATCAGATCGTCTTCATGTTCTGTTCCTACGGAGAAGCGAAGCAGCCGGTCACAGATTCCGCGTTCTTCCCGTTCTTCTTTTGGAATATCCGCATGCGTCTGCGTTGCCGGGTACGTAATGAAGCTTTCGACTCCTCCGAGACTTTCGGCAAAAGAGATAACCGACAAATTCTCAAGAAAATCAGAGATGCTGGAAGGATCCTCCACACGGAATGAAATCATTCCTCCTTTTCCAGGGTAGAAGACTTCTCTTATCCCCGGATCGTTTCTTAGAAATTCAACAATGGCCTTTGCATTTGCCTGCTGTTTATCGAAACGAAGCGGCAGGGTCTTTAATCCACGTATTAAGAGCCAACAGTCAAAAGGGGAGAGGACAGCACCCGATGAATTTTGGAAGAAGGCGAGCTTCTCACAAACCTCTTCTCCTTTCGCAACGACAACACCGGCTAATACATCGTTGTGCCCGCCAATATATTTGGTAGCGCTGTGGATCACAATGTCTGCTCCTAAGTCCAGCGGCTGCTGGAGGTAAGGCGTTAAGAATGTATTATCGACAATGAGCAGGAGGTTGTGCTTCTTAGCAATTTTTGAAACTTCTTCAATATCCACTTCCTGCAGCA
>NZ_JBAPTY010000378.1:0-5634 GCF_049282395.1 Halobacillus sp.
GGGGGAACGGTGAGCTTCCTCGCTCGTTTCACTCCCTGCGGGATCTCACCTAGTTCCTTTTCCCAAGGGAGTCTCGCCATTTCCCCACCAACCCAGTCACGGGAGAATAACGGATCCTTCCAGAAGAGTGAATGCTCTCCTTCTAAATAGGTCCTAAATGCTTATATGACAAGCTTTTTCACATCGTTCTAGCATAAAAATACACTTCTTCTCCCTAAGTGGTTTCGAGCATCTGATTCGGCCAGGTCCGGAGGGGGACGATGAAGACTCCTGCGGGATGAACATGATCGGTAAGATCCCGGAAGGCGAAGCCTGAGGAAGCTTACCACATGCCCACGGAAAGCGAAATCGTCCCCCGCAGGACCTAATTCTCACAAAAGTCTCGAAACTGAGTCTTCAAGTATCGGGAGCTTATCTTTAATGTCTGCGTAACGTTTTATTAGACTTGTATTAGTTTTGTTTTAAGGTTTCCAGGTCTTCAATAATCTGATCCGCACTTCCAGCTTCGGTACCGTTATAGCTTTTAATTACTTCTCCATCTGGAGTGACCAGGTAAAAACTGGTCCCGTGAGCAACCTGATTGGAGTTCTCCAGCTGTTTAACTGGAGATTGAAAAGACTTGATCGAAAATTCCTTTACCTCGTGGAAGGAATAACCCGTCAGGAAATTCCATCGGCTGAAATCAGGCTGATATGGTTCGGCAAAGGACTTCATTTTCTCCGGAGTATCGGTCTTAGGGTCTACACTCATAGAAACGAGCGGGACCTTCATCCCTTCCTGGTCAAGCTCTTGCTGTAAACGAGACATATTTCCGGTCATCGGCGGACATACCGTCTCACAACTTGTAAAAATAAAATCAGCAATCCAGTATTCACCGCTGTAGTCTTCCGGCAGAGTGACTTTTTCACCATCCTGATTTACAGCTTCAAGGGAATTCACATCCCTGGACATATTTGTTTCGATTGGGGACCCACATGCTGTCAGAAGTAAAACTGCCAAACCGAGTACCCATATTGTTCTGCGTTTCATTTTAATCCCCCAATTACTTTTCTCTCTTCTAAGTGTACCACTGCTTTCCGACAGGCAGTCATCGAGTGCTCACTGTCACAAAATAGTTAGATTTCTGGTGATTTTAAGCGGAAGATCGACAATTCCGGGCGACAGAGAAAACGGTAGGGTACACGTGTAGTACCCAAACCTCGGCTTACAAATAAATCCATTCCATCTGGAAGCTGATAATGACCCTCTACGTATTTTTCAGCTAAAGGGGGGGTGATTAAATAGCCATAGATAGGGAGCTGTACTTGCCCGCCGTGACTGTGACCGGATAACTGGACATCTACCCCGTACCGCTGAACTTGGTCGGCAATATCAGGTTCATGGGCGAGAAGAAGTGTGAAGCTGTTTTCGATGCGATCTGATAGTGTTTCTTTTATGTCTGGACGGCCGAGCATTACGTCGTCCAATCCGGCAAGTGTAAAGGAATCGCTGTCTTTTTGAATCGATGTGCTTTCATTTTGCAGGAGGGTGAATCCACCGCGCGACATAACTTCATAAATCTTCTCTGTACCGTATCCACCGTGGTCATGGTTGCCATAGATCCAGTACTTTCCAAGTGGAGCTTCCAATCGGTTTAATAAGGATGGCAGTCGGTCCGTAAATGAGTAGGTCTGCGGTTCATCTACTAAATCCCCGGTAAATATAATTAAATCCGGATTTTTTTTGTTTATGGTTTCAATCAGCTGCTCGAATTTATTTAAATCATAATGAAATCCGATATGCGTATCGGAGAATTGAAGGATATCGACGTTATGAAAGCTTTTTGGAATTTTCGAATGATGTATGCTGAACTTTTTTACGGTTAATAAATCAGGTTCTACGTACTTGGCATAATAATAGCTCAGTCCACTTAAACCTAGAAAACCAAGAAAACTGCGCACCATATTCTTAATGAACTTGCGCCTGGTTAATTTCATAGAAAGTCCTCTCCCCTGAATTCTTTGGTCATTATACCACGAAAATCTTTATTCAAACTTAGGAAGATTCTCCTCCTTTTTAATATTTTTTAAAAAATGAACAGGAATTCATTTTTTTATGTGGAATGTAGATATATAGAGAGATAGGAGGATGATGAAATGAACAATCAGGTGGTAATTATTACAGGGGGCTCGAGTGGTATGGGGCTCTATATGGCTAAAAGATTTCTTGAAGAAGGTGCTAAAGTCGCGATCACAGGACGATCACAGGAGCGTTTGGAGGAAGCAAAAAAGCAGATCGCTGGAGAAAATGGAGACCATCTACTGCTAATTGCTATGGATGTTCGGGAAGTGGAAGACACAAAGAGAATGGTTAATGAAACCGTGAATGCATTTGGTAGAATTGACCATTTAGTTAATAACGCAGCCGGCAACTTTATAGTGCCCGCAGAAAAGCTATCCCCAAACGGATGGAATTCGGTCATCAATATTGTATTAAATGGAACGTTCTACTGTAGTCAGGCCGTCGGTAACTATTGGATAGAAAACCAAATCAAAGGCTCTATATTAAACATGGTTGCTACATATGCATGGGGCGCAGGAGCTGGTGTTATCCATTCTGCATCTGCAAAAGCTGGAGTGCTTGCTATGACGAGAACGCTTGCTGTGGAGTGGGGAAGTAAGTATGGAATCAGAGCTAATGCCATTGCTCCGGGACCGATTGAACGGACAGGGGGCGCGGAGCGATTGTTTCAATCCGAAGAAGCGACGGAACGCACGTTGAAGTCTGTTCCTCTTGGACGGGTTGGACAGCCGGAAGAAATTGCTGGTCTCGCTCGTTTTATACTCTCCGATGAAGCCGCTTACATGAACGGGGAAGTCGTTACGTTGGATGGTGGTCAATGGCTGAATAAATTTCCATTTTAACTGGTAGATTTAAAAAAACCATTAAAGAAACCGCTGCGCGCTGCAGCGGTTTCTTTGTGCAATTAAATTACATAGAAGAAAATAGTGAAGAAATGGAAAATAGAGCCACCAAGCACAAATAAATGCCAAACCATATGGTGGAACGTGAAGCTTCTCCATACATAAAAGATTGAACCGATGGAATACATGACACCCCCGAGGATCAGGTAAGTTATTCCTGCTGCCGGAACTTCGGTGGTTAACGGTCCCCATGCAATAATAAGAAGCCATCCCATCAGTACATAGAATAGTGTAGAAAGAACGACAAAACGTTTTACAAAAAAGACTTTGAAAATAATCCCTAAAATAGCCATTCCCCATATAATCCCAAACAGTGTCCATCCTAAGGAACCGCGCAGTGGAACGAGTAGAATCGGGGTATAGGTCCCTGCAATGAACAAATAGATAGCTGAATGATCGAAAATCTCGAATAAGTCTTTCATTTTCCCAGCTGGAAAACTATGCACAAGTGTAGAAGAAACGAACAGCACAAGCATGGTAACCCCGTATATAGAAACGGACACCACATGCCAGGCGTTTCCTTCCAGACTTGCAAATACGACCAGCATCACCAGCATACCCACACTTAATACAGCACCAATCCCGTGCGTAATGGCGTTCGCTATTTCTTCGCGTCTTGAAAACGTGTGTGTCATCATTAGTTTCTCAGCCCCAATAAATTCATGTTGCTTTTTATTATACGCCTTCGTGAATATTTAATAAACAACAAGGTTTATATATAGAGAGATAAGGGGTATAAAAAATAGACTTAAATCCCTTCAGAAAAAGGTTTGTCGGAATTTGCAGGTCGAGATTTATCCAGATTTATGTTACTATATTTACTGGTTAACCAAAGCGTCTTTCTGCTCCTTCAGTTGTAAGAGAAAAAGGAGAGAACAAGTTTATGGTAAGTTTAGAAAAAGAAGCATTAGTTATTCCAAAAGTATCCGAGTTAATGATTTCTTCTGAAAAAGTAGCTCATGTCCAAGTTGGCAATCCATTGGAGCACGCTTTGCTGGTGCTGGTAAAGACCGGCTATTCTTCTATTCCTGTTTTAGATCCGACCTTTAAGTTTAAAGGGGTCATCAGTAAGTCGAAGATTTTAGAAGAAACCCTGGGCATTGAAGAATTTGAATTAAACCGTTTATCTGATATTCAAGTAAAAGAAGTGATGGATAAGGATTTTCCATATCTCCATCATGAAGACAGTATGATTGACGCTTTGCATAAGTTAATTGATTTTCCTTTCGTCTGTGTAATTGATGATGATGGTGAATTTGATGGAATTGTCACCCGGCGCACCATTCTGAAACAGTTCAGTAAGCATTATCACGAGACTTTTAAATGGACATAAACAAAAGACTATAAATAACAGCTATGATAAAATAGAGGGCATCACATAGGTGCCCTCTATTTTTTTATGGTTCAGGTCAGGCAAATCTACGAAATCGATTGTTCCTATAAAGCTCGCGATATAGGAACAATCGATTTCGAGACAATTTTGTTATGAGTAAGGGTCCTTCGGGGGACTATTTCGCTTTCCGGCCCTGCACGACGCAGGAAAGCGAGTTGTGCCCGTAGCCGCCCCGATAGCTTAAGAAACTTTTTATGAAAATCAACAATAATAGAGTCTTATCTGAGAATTAGAGGGAGCGATAGGGTACCGGGCCCGACTCGATTCCTGAAAAATCTTTCTTTATAACAGGCACAAAATTTAATCTTCAAAAGTACGTATCAGTGAAGTGATTGACTCAATCATTACTGTAGCAACGTTTAATCTAGCGTATGGTTTTAAAGGTGGATGTCCGCATGACAAAGAAAAAGAGAAGAAATCGTGGTCTCGTATTAGCTTCCATAATGTTGGCGATGTTTCTGGCGGCTATCGAAGCAACGATCGTGTCGACAGCTATGCCGAGCATTGTGGCTGATCTCGGAGGGTTTAGTTTATACAGCTGGGTATTTTCAGCTTATTTATTAACAAATGCTGCGACAGTACTATTGTTTGGACGCTTATCTGACATTTTTGGGCGGAAGCCGATTTTTATGATGGGAATCAGCTTATTTTTAGTCGGGGCTGTGACCTCTGCGCTTTCTCCTTCGATGGAAGTATTAATCGTGGCGAGACTAATTCAGGGGTTTGGGGCAGGGGCCTTAATGCCGATTGCGACGACGATCGTCGGGGATATTTATACAAAGGAAGAACGAGCGAAAATCCAAGGTTACCTGTCCAGTGTATGGGGGATCTCAGCCGTGACAGGTCCAGCTCTGGGCGGATTTTTTGTAGATGTTCTCAGCTGGCCATATGTTTTTTGGATGAATGTTCCACTCGGCCTGTTGGCATTACTTGGTGTCATTTTTTTCTTCCATGAAGATGTCTCTGAAGAGAAAAGACCCATTGATGTGGCTGGTTCTTTCTGGGTGGTCATTACGATCAGTACACTCATGTTTATCCTGGTAGAGGGAGGAGTAGGTATCCCCTGGAAATCATGGGCTATGTTTGCTTTATCAATTGCATCTATTGTCAGCTTTATTATTTTCTGCCTTGTGGAAAGAAAAGCACGAGAGCCGATGATGCCTTTTCATATTTGGAAGTACCAGTCCATCCGCTATGCGAACTTAACCTCTCTTACAACAGGTATGATACTTATGGGGGTTACGAGTTATCTTCCGGCGTTTGTACAGGGAGTTATGG
>NZ_JBAPTY010000379.1:0-45429 GCF_049282395.1 Halobacillus sp.
AGCTTTGTAATTTTTTTTGAAATTTCTTTCGGACAACAGACTTCCTCCTTCCATCCGGTACATTATACTACAAAATGCGAGAGCCTTTCCACAGCAGTGGTATAATTTCTATGGTCCAGAAGCTTCACAAAAGAAAAAGCCTGCAGTTCGCAGGCTTTTTCTTTCTTTAGTTATTATTTAGGTTAAATCCTCATCTGTTAAAGTATTCAGCATTTCTTCAACCATTTCCCATTCCTCATCCGATTCGATCTGGTAGAGAGCAAGATCATCTTCTTCATTTCCTTTTTCTTCATATCGAAACGCAAAAACTTCTACCTCGTCTCCCTCATTCTGCTCAGCAGGAATGACGGCAATATAGGATTGTTCCGTCTGCTCTACATCGAATGTGAACAATACTTCAAATAAATGTTCCTCTCCATTTTCATCTGGAATTACAATACGTTCTTCTTTTTCTAGTGCCATGATAAAACGTCCTCCTTATTGTTTGGAATCTAGATAACTTTGCAGAATGATAACAGCGGCCATTTTATCAATGACTTTCTTTCGCTTCTTTCGGCTGACGTCTGCATCCAGCAATACCCGCTCTGCTGCCATTGTCGTTAAACGCTCATCCCAAAGATGGGATGGTATTTTATATTCTTTTTTTATCCACGCAGCGAAACGCTGGCTGGCTTCTCCTCTAGGTCCTACTGTCCCGTTCATGTTCTTAGGAAAGCCTACCACTGCTTCAGTGATGTCATGCTCTTCCATGATCTTTTGAAGCGGTCCGCGAACCGTATTAAAATCAGTTTCATCCCAATGAATAGTTGTTAGTCCCTGGGCTGTCCAGCCTAAGGCATCGGAAATAGCCACTCCTACCGTTTTTTCGCCTACGTCTAGACCTATTTTTTTCATTCATTGCCCTCATTATTCTCTCTAATATAGAACTTAACTAACTCTTCGATTAGTTCATCACGTTCAATTTTGCGAATTAAGTTTCTGGCATCCTGGTGACGCGGGATGTACGCTGGATCTCCGGAGAGTAAATAACCGACTATCTGGTTGATAGGGTTGTAACCCTTTTCTTGAAGAGCACTGTGTACAGAAAGCAGTACAGAGCGCACATCCTGGTCAAACGGTTCTTCTGAGAAGTTAAATCTCATTGTTTTATCCATTGAGCTCATTCATGTCACCTCGCACTTGTTAGTCTTTACTCCATTATATACCTAAGTTTACTTAATGGAAAACTAAGAACCTTGATTTGCATACTCTTTTGCAAATTCTAAGGCCTCAGGAATCTTAGAAACATCCTTGCCTCCAGCCTGAGCCATGTCCGGACGGCCTCCGCCGCCTCCACCGCACCTGGAAGCTGCTTCTTTAATTAAATGTCCTGCATGGTAACCTTCTTCTACTAAATCTTTTGATACTCCTGCAATTAGCTGAACTTTATTTCCATTTGGTGCAGCAAGCAGTATAATACCAGATTCAATTTTTTGTTTTAAATCATCAATCATGGAACGCAAGGCATTCATATCCTTCACATCCACTTGTTTTGCCAGCACCTTGACGCCGTTAATCTCTTCAACTTCGTCAAGAATGGTTGAAGCTTCCATATTAGAGATTTTAGCACTTAGGGATTCATTTTCCCTCTGCAGATCCTTAATCTCCTTATGAAGGAAATCTATTCGTTCAGGTACTTGCTCCGGCTTCGTCTTTAAGCGTTCACCAGCTTGCTTTAACAACGATTCCTTACTATTCATATACAAGTAAGCATCTTTAGCTGTCACAGCTTCCATACGTCTGGTTCCAGCGCCAATACCTGTCTCTGATACAATCTTGAATAAACCAATTTCAGCGGTGTTTATCACATGGCACCCTCCGCAGAGTTCCAGGCTGTAGTCACCTACTTGCACCACACGAACAGTGTCTCCGTATTTCTCTCCAAATAATGCCATTGCGCCTTTTTCTTTGGCTTCCTCGATAGAACTATATTCTACTCTTACAGGAATGGACTGCCATACTTTTTCGTTTACGATAGCTTCAATCTTCTCTATCTCCTCATTGGAAACGGAGCCAAAATGCGAGAAATCAAACCGTAGACGATCCGGAGCCACAAGAGAACCCGCCTGATTTACATGATCGCCTAATACGTCCTTCAATGCTTGATGGAGCAAATGGGTAGCTGTGTGATTCTTAACTATAAAGGAGCGGGATTTTTCATCTATTTCTGCATGAACCCTGTCTCCTTTATGAAGCGTACCTTTTTGGATCACGGCTTCATGCATATGCTGACCATTTGGTGCTTTTTGAACATTTGTTACTTCCAATAGGACGTTATCATTTTCTATACGGCCTTTATCAGCAATCTGACCGCCGCTTTCTGCGTAGAAAGGTGTTTTATCCAAAAATAAGTAGACTGTATCGTCTTCTTCTGCTTGTTCACTAAACTCTTTACCTTTAATCATTTCGACAATTTCTGCTTCCGTACGAAGTTGATCATAACCGGTGAATTCACTGGCTACACGAACGTCCCCAAGTACACCTTCTTGAATCTGCATGGAACCAGTTTTCTGACGAGCGTTCCTGGCACGCTCCCGCTGCTTCTCCATTTCAAGCATAAACCCATCTTCATCAATGGTAAAACCAGCGTCAGCTACATATTCTTCCGTGAGCTCCTTAGGAAAACCATACGTATCGTAGAGACGAAATACTTCTGTCCCAGGGAATACATTACTCCCTTTTTCTGATTCCTGCTTCATAATTGTCGATAAGATGGCAAGTCCATCATTTAATGTTTCGTGGAAACGTTCCTCTTCCGTTTTAATTACGTTTTGGATAAAGGACTGCTTCTCTTTTACTTCAGGATAGAAGTCGACCATAATTTCAGCTACTTCAGGTACTAATTTGTACATGAAAGGCTGATCTATACCAATTTGTTTAGCAAACCTTACAGCCCGGCGCAGCAAACGGCGCAGAACGTATCCTCTTCCCTCATTGGACGGCAGAGCTCCGTCACTGACCGCAAAAGATACCGTACGCATATGATCAGCTATAACTTTAAAGGAAGAATTTCCTTCCTCACTTTCTCCATACTTTCTTCCCGAAATAGACTCTGTTGCTTCAATTAAAGGTTTGAATAAATCTGTTTCGAAATTGGTAGGCGTATCTTGAATAACGCATACAATTCTTTCCAGTCCCATTCCTGTATCAATGTTCTTCTTAGGTAAGGGTGTGTAAGTGTCATCAGGATTATGGTTGAACTGTGAGAATACTAAATTCCAGATTTCTAAATAGCGTTCATTTTCTCCACCCGGATAAAGTTCAGGATCGTGAGGATCATTCCCGTATTTTTCACCGCGATCGTAAAAGATTTCAGTATTTGGACCACTCGGGCCTTCACCAATATCCCAGAAGTTTTCCTCAATACGGATAATTCGCTCTTCATCAATTCCGACAATATCGCGCCAAATAGTATAGGCTTCATCATCTTCTGGATGAACGGTAACAGATAACCTGCTTTCGTCAAATCCGATCCAATCTTTACTGGTCAGGAATTCCCAACCCCACTTCATCGCTTCCTCTTTAAAATAATCTCCAATAGAAAAGTTACCCAACATTTCAAAGAAAGTATGGTGGCGGGCTGTGAACCCTACATTTTCTATATCGTTGGTCCGAATGGATTTTTGTACGTTCACAATCCTTGGATTTTCAGGAATAACCCGCCCGTCAAAGTATTTTTTCAGCGTAGCCACTCCACTGTTTATCCAAAGGAGTGTAGGATCTTCATGAGGAACAAGAGAAGCACTTGGTTCCACACTGTGATTTTTTTCTTTAAAAAAGTCCAGAAACATTTGGCGGACTTCAGCAGATGTCCATGATTTCATACCATTACCTCCTTATTGTTAAATGCATCAAGCTTCATGCTCTTTTATAAACACTCTATTTTATCTGTACGAACAAAAAACTCCCGTCCCTGCCATCGGCAGGGACGGGAGTTTAAATCCGCGGTACCACCCTGATTATAGACATTAAACTGTCTATCACCTCAGACGCCAGTAACGAGGCGCGACTCCGGCGGGGATTAACCGCACTCAGGAATAGCTTTCAGCAACCCTGTCCATAGCATACTTCTCAGCCTGGAATATGCCTCTCTAATTATGGGTAATTGCTTACTTATTTCCTTCACTGTTTTTCGTTCGTATAGTGTCGATATGCGCTATTATAGATAACTGTTCCCTATCTGTCAATATGAATGCGTCCTTTATGAACTTCACTAACAATTACTTTTAGACATGTAAGAACCGGTACAGCTAAAATTAATCCGGGAATTCCTGCAAGTTCACCACCTGCAAGCAAAGCAAAGATAATGACCAATGGGTGGATGTGAATACTTCTCCCCATTATATATGGCGAAAGCAAATTACCTTCAAGCACTTGAATTACAAGGACCACCAGGAGACTAAGAATAAGCGTTTTCACTGAAATGGTAGCTGCTACTATTAGTACCGGTACAGCCCCAAGCAAAGGACCAAAATAAGGAATAATATTCGTTATTCCTGCTATAATTCCAAGAATAAGAGGATACGGCAGATCTACCAGCCAAAAACCAAGCGAGGCAAGGGCCCCTACAAAAAGACTGATTAGAAGTTGACCGCGAATATATCCTCCCAAAGAGTGACTAAGTTCCCTGGTCAGTCTCTGAGCTTCATCATGCCAGGAATCAGGTAATAAACTCATCAAAGAGCGTCCAATCATTTTGTAGTCCTTTAAAAAATAGAATGTCATTACGGGAATGACAGCAACTAAAAAGACCATATCGAAAATACCGCTTAAACTTGTAAGCAAGTTCATTAATTTTGTGCTAATCCATTCTTCGAAATCTGAAAAACTGCCATCCAATTTTTTATGAATACCATCTGGAAACCTTTCAGTTTGAGCATATAACTGCTTCGTCCATCCTTGATAAGATTCCGTTAAAGCAGGAACCTGCTCACTCAACAGTCTTACCTGTGTTAACAGACGGGGATAGCCTTTATAGATTCCTAAACTTACTAAAGAAAAAAATGCGAGGAATATAAACAAGATAGCAAGAGGCCTTGAGATTCCCGTCTCTTCCAGCAGGTTCACAAGAGGATGAAGCAGTAAGGAAAGCACTAGAGCCAAGACAAAGGGCAGAAGGATTCTTCCAATCATGATAATAATATGATCATAATAGGGAAACAGCCATGCTAGTAGTAATAGACTGAGAAGTATAATGAAGAAGATGACGAACCGACGTACCCACTTGGCTGCTTGATCACTCATCCTTGCTTAAGATCCTTGTTGATAGAATATGTCATTGAGAGAGCTTAGACTGCCATCTTCTTCAATTTGATTTATGTTCATTTTGCCATCTTCAATAGCTAACTCCAGACAACAATTCCAACAATAATATTGCTCGTTTCCTATTTTACCAAGATTTTTGCTCTTACAATTCGGACATTTCATGGGGAGCCATACTCCTTTTTTACAAAACAGTATGTCCCTCCGAAGTAAATTCATACATTATTCTATAAGATTATGAAGCCACTCCATTCCTTCCACCACATATGCTTCAGATGGCCTGGAGTGAGGAGTATGCTCCATGATAAAATATCTTCCTTTTTTTTCAGCCAGTATTTCAATCATTGACTTCATATCAAAGGAACCTTCTTTTGTGTTTGGTTCTGGATGAATCGGCACCCAGTAATATTTATCATCTAAAAAACTTACATTATGTACGTGGATAACTGTTGTGTAAGGAAGCAAAGGAACGATGTACTCTTTCCACTTATCACCCGCTGCCATTCGATAATCTCCCATGTCTAAACAGAGAGATAATTGATAGGTGCCCCACACCTCTTCAGGGAATTGCTGAAGGTAGTGGATCCCTGCAGAAGAGCGGTTATGACCAAGTTTAGGTTCGCAGACAATAGAGATTTTGTATTTTTTCTGCAGCTCAGAGAGGTAACGAAGTCCTTCTTCAATCATAGGCTGAGGGTTTGAACGAACAGGACCTTTAACGTATGGAAAGTGAACTAAAATGTATTCCGCCCCGACTCTTGCTGCCAAAGCGACTTCCTGTTCAAAATTTATTCGAGCATCCAGAGGATCGACAGATACATGTTCAATTAGATCGTACTTGCTGTTCCCTCTAATAAGGGGCGAATGAATTCCAAAAGAGACTTGATTCTGTCTAGCCATTGTTAGAAAACGATAAAAAGATGCTTCATCTGGAAATTCTCCAATTTCAATATGACCAATTGCTGACTTAAATAACTGATCAAACTGAGCTGGGTCACTTAAAATGGTACTGCCGGAGATCCCCAATATAGATTTCATAGCTTATCTCCTCATTAACTTCACATAAAATCGTAAGGGGACAATTCTTCTTCCTCATCTTCCGGCACTTCCGGGACCACCTTCTCCTGAAGTTTTTCTTTTAGCCTTGTATAACGAAGGTTTGTATCCGTAAACTTTACGCCTTCGAGAAATGCATTGCGGTCTCCACAGATGATCAGAGATTGCTTAGAACGGGTGATAGCTGTGTAGAGCAAATTTTTCCTAAGCATCCTTTTGTAGCTTCGGACTACTGGAAGAATGACAATTGAAAACTCACTTCCTTGAGATTTATGGATCGATGTGCAATAAGCGAGCATTACATTTTTCAAATCTTTTTTTGGATAAACGATTTCTTTTCCGTCAAAATCAACGACCACCTGTTCTACACCATCTACGTTTTCTTCCTCACGAAATATCGCAACAATTTCGCCTATATCTCCATTATAAACTCCGTCTTCGGGCTGGTTAACCAACTGAATGACTTTATCCCCTTTTCGATAGGTCTGATCATTAAATTGGATATCCCGCTTCTGTTTACTTTTGGGATTTACCACTCGCTGAATCTCTGAATTAAGCTTATGAATGCCAACTTCTGTGCGGTACATCGGGACAAGGACTTGCAATTCTCTAAGGTTAATACCTTTATCGATCGCTTTTTTTACAATATGGGTAACTATATCAGCAAGCTGATTCTCCCGAGCAGGTATAAAATTGAAATCATGCTCCTTAGCCAGTGATACCGCAGTACACTGATTATTTTTAATCTCATGTGCAAGCTGGATGATTTTTGAACCTTCTTTTTGCCGGTACACTTCCGTCAGTTTGGAAGATGGCAGCTGTTCGGAGGCAAGCAGATCGGCAAGTACTTGACCGGGGCCAACAGAGGGAAGTTGATCTTCATCACCTACGAGGAGGACCTGCATACCTGAAGGAACAGCACGGAACAATTGGTTGGCCAGCCAAATATCCACCATCGAAAATTCATCAATGATGAGAACCTTACCTTCTAAAGGATTATTCTGGTTGCGTTCAAATTGTTCATGTCCATCCCATCCGAGCAAACGGTGGATGGTGCTTGCAGGCATACCGGTGGATTCCGTCATACGTTTAGCAGCCCGTCCTGTTGGCGCAGCCAGGACAAAAGGAAAAGGTTGATCGGAGTCATAGTCTTCCGGGTCAATCGAGACGTCATTTAACTCTGCATAAGACTGGATAATTCCTTTAATAACCGTTGTTTTTCCAGTTCCGGGTCCTCCAGTCAGAATCATAAGCTTGGACTGTAACGTTTTCTCAATTGCATTAAATTGGTCTTCTCCATAACTCATTGCTTCCTCTTCTTCAATGCTTCCAATAATTTTCATGAGATCCGCCTGAGTATGCTGGGCTTCCAATTCTTCATCAAGAATACGATCGATATTACGGCAAAAACCGTTTTCTGCGAAATAAAGTGTTGGTAAGTAAATGCGATCCTCTTCCATATATACATATTTTTCCTGACCCAGATGGATGATTTGCTCGGACAGCTGCTCGTATGAGATAGAAGCTTCAAGTCCAGTGTTTAGTAACTGATCAACCTGCATTAGACATTCTTCGGTGGGAAGGTAGGTGTGACCAGCAGACATGCTTTTTTGCATCATGTACAAACATGCTGCTCGGAGTCTGGTAGGGTGATCATGAGAAAGATTCTGCATCCTCGCCATTTCATCTGCCCGGTGAAAACCAAAACCTTCGACTTTAAATACAAGTTGATAAGGATCTTCTTCAATAATGGCAAGAGTTTGATCCTTAAAGACTTCATAAATTTTCTGAGATAACTTCAACCCGAACCCGTATTGGGAAAGATGAATCATCACGTGTTCAAAACCTTGATGTTCCTTTAGGGAATTGTATAATTGATCCGCTTTTTCCTTAGTAAGCTTAGGTACTTTATCTAAAGCAGCTCTGTCTTCTAATATAAACGATATCGCTTGTTCTCCTAATTGATCAACGATACGCTCAGCCGTCCTTTTACCTATGCCGTGAAATAAATCACTCGATAAATAGTGAATAAGCCCATCTTTTGTTTCAGGCAAGACACGATTATACATCTCTACCTCGTATTGCAGTCCGAATTTCGGGTGGTTACGAAATTGACCATAAAAGATATAGGTTTCTCCTTCTTCCAAAGGAGAAAAGTGTCCTTTAATCACCAGTGAGTCCACATCTGTATATTCATTTGTTTCACTTACAGTGATCGCCGCGATGGAAAAATGCTCAGCCTCATTATGAAAGATCATTCGATTGAGTTCACCTTTAACATAAGGACGTTCTTCATTGGATTCAGAAAAGAGCGTTTGTTGTGTCATGCCATCTTTCTCCTTCAATAATTACTCGTTTAACGCTTGTTCCACTTGGGCCTTTGCATGAGAAGCCAGCATGTGCTCAGGCTGAATTTCAAGGGCTCGATTAAAATGGAAGAGTGCTGATTTCGCATCTTCTTTATGAAGAGCGACCACCCCTAAATTGTAGTAAGCGTCACTATGTTCTTCTTCCAATTGTAGCACACGTTTCATAGCCTGTTCAGCACCGTCAATCTGCCCGTTCTGGGCTAAACAGAGTCCATATTGAAATTGGATATCTACATCGTCAGGAGCCAGTTCAGCCGCTCGCAGTAAATAAGGAAGAGCAAGCTTCGTGTATTCCTGATGCACAAAAGTCATCCCAAGCATAAAGTGGACATCGGCTTCATCTAAACCATTTTGAATGGCTTGAATAAACTGCTCTTGAGCTTTCGTGAACTTTTCTTGTTCATAATAAACATTCCCCAGACCGTAATAAGCTGTAGCTGCTTCTCCATCAAGCTCAATAGCTCTATTAAAAAAACGGGCTGCACGTTCATAATCATTCATGTGAGTAAGCAAGTTTCCAAAGTTAATATAACCTACCGGCTGTTTAGGATTTTCATCAATAGCTTCTGTGAAAAGACGGGCCGCCTCCTCATAATTATGATTTTGCATCTCTTCAATACCTTGCTTTAATTTATCCATGTATCTCTCTCCTTCTTTTAATATGTAAAAAAGTCATGTCCTGAAAAACGGACATGACCATTTGCTCAGCCAACATATGTGACAGCAGCATCCTCTTTTAAGACCGTATCAATCGTGGCACCGCCCAGGCAAACTTCTCCATCGTAGAACACGACAGCTTGTCCAGGGGTAATGGCTCTTTCCGGTTCATGAAAGATTACTTTCCAGCGTCCATCTGTCATGGGTTGCACAGTTACGTGGCTGTCCTCTTGTCGATAACGGAACTTTGCTGTACACTCCATGGCTTCTCCAGGAACTTGTCCAGTTGTCCAGTTTGCTTCAGAAGCAATTAAACCATCAGAGTATAAAGCATCGTGATGAAAACCTTGTCCAACGTATAATATATTTGCATCCACATTTTTACCTACCACAAACCAGGGATCTCCAGCGCCTCCAATTCCAAGACCTTGGCGCTGACCGAGGGTATAATACATAAGCCCCTCGTGTTGTCCCTTCACTTCACCATCCAGAGTTTCCATGTTACCAGGCTGGGCCGGAAGATATTCACTCAAAAATTCTTTGAAATTCCGCTCACCTATAAAGCAGATTCCTGTTGAATCTTTCTTTTTAGCAGTAGCCAGATCATGCTGCTCTGCTATTTCTCTCACCTGTTTCTTTTCTAAATGGCCGAGAGGAAACATGACTTTTTCAAGCATTTCCTGGGTCAACTGGTTCAGGAAATACGTTTGATCTTTATTCCTGTCTATCCCGCGGAGCATTTCATACACCCCATTATTCTCCTGCACCTGAGCATAATGTCCAGTAGCTAGATAATCAGCCCCAAGAGATAAAGCATGGTCTAAGAATGCCTTAAATTTGATCTCTTTATTACACATAACGTCAGGATTAGGCGTGCGGCCCGCTTTGTATTCCTCAAGAAAATAAGTAAATACTTTATCCCAGTATTGTTTTTCAAAGTTGACGGCGTAATAAGGAATATCGAGTTGATTACACACTCTAATTACATCTTCATAATCTTCTGTTGCCGTACAAACTCCATTTTCGTCAGTATCATCCCAGTTTTTCATGAAGATTCCGACTACATCATAGCCCTGCTCTTTTAACAAAAGAGCAGCTACAGAGGAATCGACTCCTCCGCTCATTCCGACCACAACACGAGTGTCTTTCGGTTCTTTCATATTTTTCACCTTCCTGTTATGCTCAGTCTTTGTACGATTTGACTGATTTTCTGTGCTGCTTGTATGAGATCCTCTTTGCTATTACTTTGGCCAAAGCTGAACCGAATTGAATTAGTTGTTCGAGGGTCGCCAGTTCCATACATAGCCGAAAGTACATGTGAAGGTTCTACGGATCCAGCTGTACAAGCACTGCCGCTTGAAGCAGCAATTCCCGATAAGTCAAAGTTTGTGAGCATTGTTTCCACGTTCATTTCTGGAAAACTAATGTTTATAATGGATTCAATACTATATTCTTCCGCACCATTAATTGAGTAATTTACGCCTTCTTTGTTTAAAGCATGCAGAAATGTTTCTTTTAATTCTTTGAACTGCTTCCTTTTTTGGCTGCGCTCTCCTTCAATCAGTTCTACTGCTGTTTGGAGTCCTTTCACAGCCGGAAGGTTCTCCGTGCCTGCACGCCTTTTTCTTTCCTGCTCTCCACCATGCTGCAGGGACGCAAGCTTAGTTCCTTCCCGGACATAAAGAAAACCAATCCCTTTTGGACCATTTATTTTATGACCTGACACCGCCATCAAGTCCACCGCCAGCTCTGTTACATCAATTTCCATGAGACCGTATGCCTGAACAATATCAGAATGAAAAGAAGTAGAATGTTCTCTCAGGAGTTCAGCAACTTCTTTTACAGGCTGCATAACCCCTGTTTCATTATTTACCATCATGATGGAAACCAGAATCGTATCATCTCTTAAAGATTTCTTTACATCTTCCGCACGAACGGCTCCATTTTCATCAACAGGTAAATACGTAATATCAAAACCTTCTTCTTCAAGATATTCGACTGCATGTAATGTAGCATGATGTTCAATTGGAGTGGTAATAATATGCTTACCTTCCTGTTCGCGGGCTCTGGCTGTACCAATTATTGCTAAGTTATCAGCTTCTGTACCGCCACTTGTAAAAACTATTTCTTTTTCGTTTGCATGAATGCTCCTCGCAATTACCTTTCTTGCTTCATCAAGAATTTTCCTTGCCTGCCTTCCAAATTGGTGAACACTGGAGGGGTTGCCATAGGTCTCTTCCAAAACAGGAATCATGGACTTAACTACCTTTGGGTGAACGGGAGAAGTAGCAGCATGATCCAGATAAATTCCCTTCATTCATTCTCACCTCCACCTATTAAATATAAAACATGTACGCATCCTGAGTCTGGTCGTCTACATGATCTTTCAAATCTTCAAGAGTGGTTGTGTCCAGTACATCCTTAACGGCATCACGCACTCTTTTCCATAGAGCTTGTTTGGCGGGTTCCTCATCTTCAATGCCTTCCACAGGTGTAATCGGTCCTTCCAGGATACGAATAACATCTCCTGCAGTAATCTCATGAGGTGCTTTTGTCAGCATATAGCCGCCGTAAGCCCCCCTTACGCTTTTAACTAAACTTGCATTTCGTAAAGGAGCAATTAATTGTTCCAAGTAATGTTCAGAAAGTCCATTGTCTCTTGCAATCTGCTTTAGAGATATTGGACCATCTCCATATTTCCTGGCTAATTCAATCATAATGGTTAGACCGTAACGGCCTTTGGTAGATATCTTCATATAAGTCACCTTTCATTATTAAAAACTGTAACAATCGTTGGGACGCTGGTAGCGTATATCCTACAAAAGTTCCTAAAAATAACGCAATAAATACAGTTCCAATTCCTACCGGACCGCCAAGAGCGAAACCAAGCACAGCCACTGTGATCTCAATGCCGTTTCTTACGGTTGAAACTTTCCAACCCATTGCTTCAGAGATCATTAACATTAAACTGTCTCTCGGTCCCGCTCCTATGCCGGAAGATACATATATACCAATTCCTAAGGCAATAACAATAGTACCTAGAATAAATACGATAATTTGAACGGTCAAGATTTCAGGACTTGGAAGCAGCCAATTAAAAAAATCAATAAATATACCAATAAAAATCATGTTTAATATGGTACCAATCTGCGGGAGTTTCTTCTTATAGAAAGCATGTAAAGTGACGATGAGAAGCCCGGCGATAATAGACCAGGTTCCTACTGTTAAACCAAACTGGAGAAACAGTCCGTAATGGAAAACATCCCAGGGCCCAATTCCAAAATCTTTTACTTGCATGGTCATGGATATACCAAGACCAAGGATAATAACTCCTACTATAAAAAAAGTCCACCTAATAAATTTTTCACGCACCTGAGGGTGGTTTAAACTCAACCTAACCCCTCCTCTCTCTATTATACCAAACGTTATTATAGCATGAATGGCAAGTCTCTTGCATTTTCTCAGTAATCCATCTAACCTTACATTTATAACTAAATCTGTTATAGTTCAATGTTGATTTTTTCGTAATATAAGTACCCTTACTATATATAAACCCTTTGTTCGGTTTGAATAGGATTGTACAGCGGTTCCACAAAGAGACGTTCTTCATCGAACATCATCTTCACATATCCTTGTCGAGCCAAGAAGCGTGTAAAAGGACTTATTCCCAAACGTATCTTTCTATGCACCGTATCACGGAATATCATCAAATCAGCAATCAACTTTTGCATAAACATACTTAAAAAGGAGCTTGATTATGAGCCAGCAACCACTCGCATTCCGCATGCGTCCTTCCAATTTAAACGAAATCATTGGACAGTCCCACCTGGTGGACGAAGGTAAAACGATTCACCGAATGATAACAGCAAATCGCCTGGCTTCCATGATCCTATTCGGTCCTCCCGGGACGGGTAAGACATCGATGGCTACCGCACTAGCTAAAAGTCTAAAAATACCCTTCAAAAATTTAAATGCAGTCACTGATAAAAAGAAAGATATGGAAATTGCTGTTGAAGAAGCCAAGATGCATGGACAGCTCGTCCTCATCCTTGATGAAGTCCATCGCCTGGATAAAGCAAAGCAGGATTTTCTTCTTCCTCATCTTGAAAGTAATCGGTTAACTCTAATCGGCTGTACGACAAGTAATCCATATCATTCCATTAACCCAGCGATCAGGAGCCGCTGCCATCTATTCGAACTTTACAAACTCACTCCTGATGAAATTAAACAAGCGATTCAACGAGCCATAGAAGATAAAGAACAGGGGATTGGAGATTTAGAACTTGAGCTTACCTCCGAGGCTCTCGATCATTTTGCACATGCAGCGAATGGAGACCTTAGAGCCGCCTTGAATGGACTAGAGCTCGCCGCTTTCTCCACCCCTATGGAAGACAAACGTATCCCTATTGACTTGGAAATTGCTGAGGAGTGTATGCAAAAGAAAAGCTTTTCTCATGATAAGGATGGAGATGCCCACTATGATGTACTTTCTGCTTTTCAGAAATCAATTCGAGGGAGCGATGTAGACGCATCTCTTCACTACCTTGGACGTTTGATAGAAGCCGGAGATCTCGATAGTATTGGGCGCAGACTTGTGGTTATTGCCTATGAGGATATCGGGCTTGCCAACCCCCAAGCTGGTCCAAGAGCACTTTCCGCTATACAGGCAGCAGAAAGAATTGGTTTTCCCGAAGCTCGTATTCCTTTATCTGTTATTGTTACGGAACTTGCCTTGTCACCTAAGTCAAACAGTGCCTATAAAGCACTCGATGCAGCCCTATCAGACATTCGTAATGGTAAAAGCGGAGAAGTTCCTGCCCATTTGAAAGACTCTCATTATAAGGGAGCTTCACAATTAGGCAGAGGACTAGAATATCAGTATCCACACAATTTTGAAAACGGCTGGGTGGATCAACAATACTTACCTGACACCATCAAGAACCGCACGTATTACGAACCAAAAGCTACCGGAAAATTCGAACAAGCTCTTCAGCAGGTATGGACAAAAATAAAAAATCGTAAATCTACTTAAGTATATTTCCACTTTCTGTTGGCTACACTACAACTAAATCTGAAAAACTACTTTTCTAGGTGTGGACAAAGCAAAGCATTCCAACTTAAAAAAGAGCTTTATCATACAAACCTGGAAAAACATACAGGAGTGGAAAATATGCCTAAAGTAAGACAAGATGCATGGTCTCATGAAGATGATTTATTACTAGCCGAAACGGTTCTTCGCCATATTCGCGAAGGAAGCACCCAATTAAAAGCATTTGACGAAGTAGGAGATGCATTAAACCGTACATCCGCTGCTTGCGGATTCAGGTGGAATGCCGAAGTTCGTCAAAAATATGAGCAGGCTGTAGAACTGGCTAAAAAGCAAAGAAAAGAGAAGAAACGTAACGAAGCTCACCAAAAGCCCGTTTACAAAGAAATACCTGCACGTATGACTTATGAGTCAGAACCTGCAGAAGAACCTGTTATATTCGAAGAAAGTAAGATTGTGAGTGAGCAGCCAGCGATGCAGTATCAGCCAGAACCCGAGATCCAGCTCTCCCATGTCATTCGATACTTGAAAAACCTTCAAAAAGAAACCTTGGGCAGTGATTCAGCTAAAAAACAATTGTTCGAGCTTCAAGAACAAAATAAACAACTGATAGGTCAGAACCAGCAGTTAAATAGACAATTAGAAACTATGACAGAAGATTACCAGGCATTAATCCAAATTATGGATCGCGCTAGAAAAATGGTTATGTTTGAAGAACAGGACTATGCTTATAAACCTCAGTTCCGTATGGAGAAAAACGGTAATCTGGAAAATGTAGCAAGATAAAAAAGGAAGCCCTCTCTTATAGGGCTTCCTTTTTTGTTCTTATGTAAGTAAATTAAAAGACCAATCCCAATTGTGCCGTTGTATCATGAGTTTTGAACCCGCTCCAGGCAGGTGGGTGCCCTGTTCCACACTTCCTGCGTCCTCCCATCAGTGATGGTTAAGAGGCATGCATTCCGTATGGAAACACCGGGCTCCCGTTTCAAAAATGTTCGGTCAAAACGTACATTCGAACAACGTACACATCAGGATTGATCCGTTTAATTTGTAAAACAATCATAGCATATATATATATCCTTATCAACAATAACAAGCTAGATTTAAGACAGTTTTTCTTTTTATTCTTCAGGCTTTAATTGGAGGTGAAGCTCGTCTAATTGAGCCTTGCTTACACTTCCAGGTGCATTGGTCATTGGATCTGCTGCTGAAGCTGTCTTTGGAAATAAAATGGTATCTCGAAGATTCGTACGACCGGCCAGAAGCATAACAAATCGGTCAAATCCAAGAGCAATACCTCCATGAGGCGGTGCTCCATATTCTAAAGCTTCAAGTAAGAAACCGAACTGTTCCTCCGCTTCTTCCTGACTGAATCCAAGAACTTCAAACATTTGATTCTGTACCTCTCTTTGATGGATACGCAGAGAACCTCCGCCCAGTTCATAACCATTTAATACAATGTCGTAGGCTTCTGCATGTACATTCTGAGGATTTGTGTGCAGCTGGTCCATATCCTCTTCCGCTGGTTTCGTAAATGGATGGTGAGCTGCAAAGTATCTCTGTTCCTCTTCATCGTACTCCAGCAGCGGCCAGTCGGTGACCCACAAGAAATTAAAGCGATCTTCTTCAATTAAATCTAGACGACGGGCTAACTTCTGTCTCAGTGCTCCAAGACTGTCATATACGACTGATGTTTTATCGGCTACAAATAGTAGAAGGTCTCCGTCTGATGCTCCTGTCTTCGCTTTAATTAGGGACGCTTCTTCTTCTGTAAAGAATTTAGCGATAGGTCCGTTAAATTCCCCATCTTTTACTTTAAGCCATGCCAGTCCTTTTGCACCGTAGACTTTAACATCTTCCGTCATTTTATCAATATCTTTACGAGAGAACTCATCAGCCTTACCTTCAACGTTAATGGCGCTAACCTGACCACCTGAAGAAACAGCCCCACTGAATACTTTGAATCCAGAATGCTTAACCTCTTCCGACAAGTTTACAAGTTCTAAACCAAATCGTGTATCGGGTTTATCCGAGCCATAACGCTCCATTGCCTCTTCGTAGGACATCCTTGGAAAGGGAGTAGAAACCTCGATTCCTTTAACTTCTTTCATTACTTTCTTCATCATGCGTTCGGTCATAGTCATAATTTCATCCTTAGACATGAACGATGTTTCAATATCCACTTGCGTAAACTCTGGCTGTCGGTCCGCGCGTAAATCCTCATCGCGGAAACAACGGGCAATCTGATAATACTTTTCGAAACCAGACATCATCAGCATTTGTTTAAATAACTGAGGTGATTGAGGTAATGCGTAAAACTGTCCTTCATGTACACGGCTTGGTACAAGATAGTCTCTTGCTCCTTCCGGCGTGCTCTTTGTAAGCATAGGCGTTTCCATTTCCAGGAATTCCTCTTCATTTAAAAAGTTACGGATGGATTGGGTGGCTTGATGGCGAAGCTTAAAGGTCTCCTGCATTTCCTTTCTTCTAAGATCAAGATAACGATATTTCAAACGAAGATCCTCAGAAACTTCGGACTGTTCTTCAATCATAAATGGCGGTGTTTTCGCTTTGTTTAGAATCGTAACAGATTGAGCTGCCACCTCGATTTCTCCTGTGCCGATACTTGGATTAATCGTCTTTTCATCCCTGGCCACTACTTCTCCTATTATTTCCAGCACGTATTCACTGCGAACATTCTCAGCTGTATTTAATGCTTCCTCAGATGTTTCAGGATTAAATACTACCTGAACAAGTCCGGACCTGTCGCGCAGGTCGATAAAAATCAAACCTCCCAGGTCCCTGCGCTTTTGCACCCAGCCTTTCAAAGTGACTTCTTGACCTAAATGGTCTTTACGTAAGGATCCGCTCTGTACACGTTCCATATTTATTCTCCTCCTAACAACTGATTCTTCATATGAGTTTCAATATCACCCAGTGGGATTTCTTTTTGCTCTCCACTTACCATATCTTTCACATTTATCACATTTTCTTCTACTTCACGATCACCCAGAATAAGAACAAATTTTGCACCAAGGCGGTCGGCGGCTTTAAATTGGGCTTTCATTTTTTTGCCCAGGTAATCTTTATCTACCTGAATGCCCGCTTTTCTCAATTGATAAGCGACACGGACTGAAACCTTTTCTGCTTCTTCGCCTAAAGCTACCAGATAACAATCCAGCCCTTCATCAATCGGAAGCTCAACACCTTCTGCCTCCAAAGCCATTAATAATCGTTCCAGACTCATGGCAAAACCAATGCCCGAAGTAGCTGGACCTCCAACTTCTTCCACGAGACCGGTGTAGCGTCCACCGCCGCTCAAAGTGGTAATGGCTCCAAATCCTTCAGCGTCGCTCATAATTTCAAAAGCAGTATGATTGTAATAATCCAGCCCACGAACCAGGTTAGGATCGATCTCATATTCGATGCCCATCAAATCTAAATATTCTTTTACCTTATCAAAATATTCTTTTGAATAGGTATTTAAATAATCCAGGATAGAAGGGGCCGTTTCCATGGCCGGGTGGTCTTTGTCCTTCTTGCAGTCTAGAACGCGAAGCGGGTTCTGATCGAGACGGACTTGGCAATCTGCACATAATTCCTCCCGATGCGGATCAAAGTGGCGAATTAGGGCGTTCCTATGTGCTTCTCTACTCTCAAGATCCCCAAGACTATTTAACACAAGTCGTAAGGAAGTCAATCCCATCTCCCGGTAAGAATCAAGAGCCAGTGCCAGCACTTCAGCATCTATAGCTGGATCATCGCTTCCGAGAGCTTCAATTCCAAATTGGACAAATTGTCTTTGTCTTCCTTGCTGAGGTCGCTCATATCGAAACATAGGACCAATATAAAAATACTTAGTCGGCTGATTAGGTGACCCATGCACTTTGTTTTGAACGAAGGATCTCACTACCGAAGCCGTTCCTTCAGGGCGCAGTGTAATACTTCGTCCCCCACGATCCTCAAATGTGTACATTTCTTTCTGGACAATATCTGTACTATCTCCAACTCCGCGTTGAAATAATTCAGTATGTTCAAAGATAGGAGTGCGAATTTCTTTATAGTGATAGCGGTGACATAATTCCACCAATTTTTTCTCTACATACTGCCATTTTTCTGAGGCTCCAGGAAGAATATCCTGTGTACCTCTTGGGGCATTTATACTCATTAATACTCCTCCTTTATACTTTCCACCATAAAATACCATAAAAAAATCCCCGTCCCTTTTCCTGCCAATAGGAAAAGGGACGGGGATTTACCCGCGTTGCCACCCTGATTGAAGCATTCAGCTTCCACTCAAAGACAGTTAACGCCTGCGGTACGTCTACACCTACTTCATTTCGATGCAGAACCTAAGAAATGTCTTTCATCCATCCATCATAAAGGAATGCTTTCAGCCTTTCTGGCATTCCATCTCTGGTTACGTGGGAATGGACTACTTTTTCCCTCAATGGTTTTAGTCGTATCATTATAGAATTGATTACTATCATATAAGCTTTTTCCTTAGGATGTCAAGCCATTCTCTAAAATATTTATTACTATATTTTAATTCCTTGGGCAGGTACGTTTATCATGCCTGTCGAATAATACACGTGGCCAAAAAATAAGGAGGTGAAATTAATATGAAGAAAACATGTTTTATGCTACTTGTTCTAATCTTCGGAATTCTTAGTTCAGGTGATTTCATTGTCTATGCCGATCAGATGGTCGTCAAAGAGGACGTGGTCAATGTTAGAAGCGGTCCAGGGACAAACCATGAACAGATTACCCAGGTTCATAAAAATGAGGTTTATGAATACATAAATGAACAAGGACAGTGGGTTCAAATTCAACTCAGTAATGATCGTCAGGGCTGGGTAGCCGGGTGGCTTGTTCAGAAAAACGATCAGGCAATGGATAAGAAGGAAAACTCACATTTATCGTTGAATTACAATGGCACCAATATTAGAAGCGGTCCTTCTACAGAAGCCTCTATCCTGGGGCCCGGTCATAAGAATGAGCAATTTAAAATTATCGGAAAAGAAGGTTCCTGGTATGAAATCCGTTTTCAGAATCAAAAAGCTTACGTGGCAGACTGGATTGTGAAAACCCAGCAGAAGCAGCCAGTAGATTATGAAACGGCTTCCGATTCCCAACCTAATCTGAATGGTAAAACCATCATAATTGATGCCGGCCATGGCGGACGCGACCCCGGGTCCATTGGTTTCACAGGAATCTTGGAGAAAGACTTAACGTTACAAACCGCTGATGCTTTGAAACACCAGCTTCAAAGTCAGGGAGCAAATGTTATATTAACACGAAAGAAAGATGAATACTTGGCGCTTGCTGTCCGCAATTATCATTCTTTAAATTCACAAGCTGATGCTTTCATCAGCCTCCATTTTAATAGTGCCCCTGTAAATATTTCTGCAAATGGAATCAGCAGCTACTACTATCACTTTAAAGATAAACATCTCGCGGCATTAATTCAGCAGGAAATGGTTCATGAGACTCGTTTGACAGACAGAGGGGTAAGGCTTGGAAATTTTCATGTGTTACGCGAAAATAATAAACCCGCTGTACTCTTAGAACTTGGCTTCCTTTCCAATAAGTCTGAGGAAGGTGTAGTGACCTCACCTTCTTATCACACAACTGTCGGCCAAGGAATAGCCAGAGGGTTAGTTCGGTACTTCTCAGATTAATTTTTCAAAATATCTAAAACGAAACATAAAGCCCTGGAAGTTTATAACGACTTCCAGGGCTTTATCTTCTTATCTTTCTTTACTGTCCAGTATCAACGTCACTGGACCAGAGTTAGTCAGAGCAACATTCATCATTGAGCCAAATTCTCCTGTTTCGACTCCAACCCCTTCATTTTCAACCATATGATTGAACGTTTCATAGAGCTTTTTAGCCTGATCAGGTTTTGCTGCCTGCATGAAATTTGGGCGACGGCCTTTACGGCAATCTCCGAACAAAGTGAATTGAGAAATAGACAAAAGCTTCCCACCCAAGTCTACAAGTGAATGGTTCATTTTTTCATCATCATCTTCGAATATTCTCAGGTAAGGAATTTTCTTAGCTAAATACCTTGCATCTTCTTCCGTATCTTCATGAGACACTCCAAGAAGAACGACTAGTCCTTTTTGAATTGAACCAACATCCTCGTTATTAACTTCTACACTCGCTCTTGAAGCACGCTGTACCACTGCTTTCATTTCAATGCCACCCCTTTTGTGTCCTATTACTGCATAACCCGTCGGACCGTATAAACCTCTTGAATCTGCTTGATACGCTCCACAATTCTCCGTAGATGACTCGTGTTTTGGATCAGAATTGTAATATGAATGGTGGCCATCTTATTTCTGTCAGATTTACCAGAAACCGCGGTAATATTAGTTTTTGTCTCATTAACTGCCTGGAGAACTTCATTCAGAAGTCCTCTGCGGTCATATCCCCATATTTCAAGGTCAACATGGTACTGTTTTGAATCCGTGACAGAAGTTTCCCATTGCACAGGAAGGAGCCTGGTTTGTGCTTCTTCCGTTTTCACATTAGGACAATCCGTTCGGTGAACAGAAACACCTCTCCCTTTCGTGATGTATCCCACGATATCATCACCAGGTACAGGGTTACAGCACTTAGACAACCGAACGAGCAAGTTGTCTACTCCCTCCACACGAACTCCTGAATCTTTCTTACCGCTCTTCGCAGGCGTTTTAATTTCAGTTGTACTCACATCCGCCAATGTTTGTTCCAGGTTCTGCTGTTTTTGTTTCTGTTTTCTCCATCTTTCTGTAATCCTGGTTGCGATTTGGGCTGCTGTAATTCCTTGATAACCTACAGCAGCAAACATATCATCTTCACTGCTAAAATTGAACTTCTCAGAAACACGAATTAAATTATCAGGAGTAAGTACATCTTTAGGCTGAATTCCGAAATTCCGAATTTCCTTTTCAACCAGCTCTTTGCCTTTCCCGATATTTTCATCTTTTCTCTGCTTTTTGAAAAATTGCTTAATTTTGTTCTTTGCCTGGGAAGTTTGTGCTAATTTAATCCAGTCTTTGGAAGGACCGTACGAATGTTTGGAAGTCATGATTTCTAGAATATCTCCGGTATTGAGAACATAATCTAATGGCTCCATTTTACCATTTACTTTAGCACCGATCGTTTGATTGCCTACTTCAGTGTGTATACGATAAGCAAAATCAATAGGGACAGAACCAGAAGGCAGTTCAATTACATCCCCTTTCGGTGTGAACACATAGACCATATCTGAAAATAAATCGACTTTCAAAGATTCCATAAACTCTTCGGCATCATGAGTTTCACTTTGCCACTCCAAAATTTCTCTAAACCAGGTCAGTTTTTCTTCAAACGATTGTTCCGCCGCACTTTGACGCCCTTCTTTATAAGCCCAATGTGCAGCAATTCCATACTCCGCTATCTCATGCATATCATGGGTGCGGATCTGAACTTCCAAAGGATCGCCTTTTGGACCAATTACAGTCGTGTGCAGAGATTGATAAAGGTTAGGTTTTGGCATAGCAATATAGTCTTTGAAGCGACCAGGCATCGGCTTCCAGCAAGTGTGAATGATCCCAAGAACAGCATAACAGTCCTTTATACTGTTTACCGTAATTCTGACAGCAAGCAGGTCATAAATTTCATTGAATTGTTTATTCTGCAAAACCATTTTTCTATAAATACTGTATAAGTGCTTAGGTCTTCCATTAAGATCTGCATCAATATTAACGTCCTTTAACTGACTGCGAATCTCATCCATAACTTCTTCAATGTAATGTTCCCGCTCGTTTCGCTTTTGTTTCATTAGGTGAACAATCCGGTAATATTGCTGTGGATTTAAATAACGCAGCGCTGTATCTTCGAGTTCCCATTTGATTGTAGATATACCAAGACGATGAGCCAAAGGTGCAAAAATCTCCAAGGTCTCATTGGAAATTCTTCTTTGCTTTTCAGCAGGAAGGTGCTTCAACGTCCTCATATTATGAAGGCGGTCAGCCAGCTTGATAAGAATGACACGGATGTCTTTGGCCATTGCCACAAACATTTTCCGGTGATTCTCCGCTTGCTGAGCTTCTTTAGATTTGTATTTAATTTTTCCTAACTTCGTAACCCCATCGACTAGCATGGATACTTCCGTATTGAAGGCTTTCTCTATTTCTTCAATACTCACTTCTGTATCTTCAACTACATCATGAAGAAACCCTCCTGCTATCGTTTCCGGATCCATTTCCAGGTTCACAAGAATCCCTGCCACTTGAATAGGGTGGATTATATAAGGCTCCCCGGATTTACGGAACTGGTCGCTGTGTGCCTCTTCAGCAAACTGATAGGCACGGCGAATAAAGGCAAGGTCATCCTCATTTAAGTATGTGCTTGCTTGTTCTATTACTTCTTCAGCTGTTAGAACTGTATCTTTCGCCATTCAATCACCCTGGTTTCTGTAGACTTTCTTTAAAAAGATATTTGATTTATATTATCAAAAAAAGCAGGTGAAATGTAAAGAGATAGACGCTGTCCCCTCACCTGTAAAACAAAGAGCGCCCTATTTGAGGGCACTCCTTCTAAGTTAGTATTGCATTAATGTTAATACATCGTACCCATCAAGCTTACTGCGTCCATCTAAATACGTAAGTTCTATCAGGAAAGCACAGCCGGCAACCACTCCGCCCAGCTGTTCTACAAGATTAATCGTCGCTTCAATTGTGCCCCCGGTGGCAAGGAGATCATCTACAATCATGACACGCTGACCTGGTTTAATAGCATCTTTATGAATCGTAAGGATGTCACTGCCATATTCAAGGCCATAATCTACTTTGATCGTCTCTCTTGGAAGCTTCCCTTCCTTACGGACAGGAGCAAAGCCAATTTCTAAAGCATAGGAAACAGGACAGCCGACAATAAATCCGCGTGCCTCAGGTCCAACTACGATGTCTATTTCTTTATCGTTTGCATACTCAACGATATCGTCAACCGCCGATTTAAATGCCGGACCGTTGTCCATCAAAGGAGTAATATCCTTGAATTGAATGCCTTCTTTAGGCCAGTTTTCTACAATAGCGATATGTTCTTTATAATCCATTAACTACTTCCTCCTTGGAATGCTTGGAACTCTGGTTCAAATAAATGTTGAACCATTCTTTTAACTCCTTGTACGTGGAATAATACAAAGTTTGTTCCATGTATAAACGCTCTTCACGCTCTTTATATAAGGTAGATTCTGTTAAATCTTTCTGTGAAGGTTTTGAATTTATCGTTACAATTCCATCTTTTATTCTAACAAATTCAAGTTCAAAAAACACCTTCGAAATAAATTCAACCATAGAGTGATCCCAGCCTTTTCTCTTAGCCAGCTGTTCACCTTCCTGTCTAAGATTGAATTCCTTACGCTTCAACAGCATACCATAAAACCATTTGAAATGATCACGGGTCGGCCAGGTTTTTAAAAAGGTGCTTTCTTCCAGACGGTAACAGGCAAAAACTTTACTTACAGAAACACGACTGAGAAGTTCCTCTAATTGACTTATCCGCTCAGGTAAATCTAATAGCAGCAGCCCATCAATCATGTTACCCTCGGTAAATTCTTCAGGGGGATACACAGGAATATTGTGAGGTGCATTAACTTCTCCCTGAAATGATACCGCTGCATAATGCTCATTTGCAGGTATTACAAGTTTTTTCTCCACATGTTTTGATCCCCGCAGATCAAATAACTGCCAGTCATTCACTCGTAAATCTTTAACCATAATCTGAAGGTTTTTTCGACCATTCCATTCGTTAATTCCCAATTCGCCGACTACCTCTAAAGAGTCTGAAGGAGTCAGGTGCGGATAAACATCTCCCATACCGAATGCAATACCATCCACTCGTGACTGTTCTTTTTGAAATTGCAATTTCAAATGATTTTTTTTACTTCCGATCAGTCTGAGCTCTTTAGGAGTATGCTTTAAGTGAAACAGCGGTTTAGGATTTCCCATCCCAAAAGGCCGGAGCTGATCGATTTCTTCGATCTGTTTTATAGAGATGTCATCCAGTTCAAGAGTGGCTTCAATATCCAAAACTTGCTGGTAGTCATCCTCCGTTAACTTCTGTTCTGCGAGATCGTTCAGTGCTGTTCTTAGTTCGTCAATTTTCTCTACTTCTAAAGTCATCCCTGCCGCTTGGGCATGACCTCCAAAATGAAGAAAACGATCCCTGACTTCCATACAATTAGCAAAGAGATCAAACGCATCGATACTTCGAGCAGATCCCTTTGCTTCTCCTTTTTCAGGGTCAATTCCCAGAACAATAGCAGGTCTGTCGAATTGACGTACAAGTTTAGAAGCAACAATTCCTAAGACTCCCGGGTTCCAACCTTCTTTAGCAACCACAATTACGTTCTCAAGATCCTCAGACCTTGAAGATAGCAGTTCTTCAGCCTCTTTGGCAATCTCAGCCACTATTTTCTGACGTTCCTGGTTAATTTGATTAATGAATGAAGCGATTTGCTGAGCTTCTTCCCTCTCATTAGAAAGAAGCAATTCTACTGCAGGCGTAGCATCTTGCAAACGTCCTACAGCATTCATACGAGGACCGATGGTAAATCCAATCGTTTCTTCATTCATCTCACCTTCAATACCGCAAACTTCACGCAAAGCCAGTACCCCCGGGCGTTTTGAGCGGGAAATAGCTGCAAGTCCCATTGAAGCAAGTACTCGGTTCTCTCCCTGAAGCGGAACCAGATCAGCAATGGTTCCAATCACGACCAGATCCAGATAATCCTTAGGAAACCTTCCCAGTAAAGCTTCCGCAAATTTAAAAGCAACACCTACCCCTGCCAATTCTTGAAATGGGTAGCGGCTGGACGTTTTTGGGTGAATGATGCTATAGGCATCTGGTAATACTTCTTGAACTTCATGGTGATCAGTTAAAATCAGATCTATTCCTAGCTGTTTAGCTACTTCAGCTTCATGGATGGCTGCAATTCCGGTATCTACTGTAATGATAACGGAATATCCAGAATCCTTTGCGAATAAGAACGCTTCTTCATTTGGTCCATATCCCTCTGTAAAGCGGTTCGGTATATAGAAGTCACAATACGCTCCAGCTTCTCTTAAAGCCTCAATCATTAAAGTTGTTGAACTTACACCGTCCGCATCATAGTCTCCAAAGACAAGAATGGATTCTTCCCGATGAATTGCGGTTTTAACTCGCTCTATTGCCTTCTCCATTCCTTCCATAAGGAATGGATCATGTAAATAATCAATAGAGGGGTTCAAAAACTGTTCAACAGCGTCTGGCTCAACAATTCCGCGCTTCTCAAGCATTTGCTGGGTTAGCGGGGTAAGTCCCTGCTGAACCTCGAATCCTTCGACATTCTCATTATATGTAAACTGCCATTTCATCTTACTTTGTATCATAAGTTCACCCCTGACCCATCTATTATACAAGAGGGGACCAGGGGTGGCAAACGCCTTTTTTACGTTACATTTCTATTCTCGTTATCTTCTTTAGCCTCAACCGACTCATCCGGGGCTTCATCAAAACCGGAGGAAGTTGCCGGCTCGTTAGATTGATCAACTTTTTGCTTTAAAGAGCGATTTTCTCTCTTTAACTTAAAGTAACGGACGGCTCCTACAGATGCCGTAGCAAGCCCGCCTAATAATACGGATATTAAGATAACCAGGATCAGGGGTGCTTCACCTGTACCGAACATATAATTAACTTGGACAGGGTCCACATTGATCACAGCAAAGATAGCAATAATTAAAGCAAAAACAAAAGCAAAAATAATATAAGATTGCCCTTTCACGTTTTTTCCTCCTTTAGCCATTCGACTTTGATTTTCATATGAAAGAACATAGATTACCTGTTTAGCCTTTGATCTATAAAACCAAAATCATACATACAGTTCATTAGATCAACTAATACCATTCATTTATCTATACCCAAATTCTCTATTTTTCAATCAAAAAAGCAGCCTCACCTGTTGGTGAGGCTGCTTCATATAATTATACTTGAGGTCCATCAGTTTTCTTCTTCTTAACAAACTGAATCGGGTTATCTTTAATGTTCTTCCCACGCCAGATCAGCCATAACTGAGAGGCAATGAATAAGGAAGAGTACGTTCCTGCAAGGAGTCCTACCACAAGAGCAAAGGCAAAGTTTGTGATCGATGAAGCTCCAAAGAACAGGAGCATAATCGCTGCAAAGATTACAGTGATGACCGTATTAATACTCCTGGCTAATGTCTGCATCAAGCTGTCATTTACAACTTTAGCAAGTTCCTTGAAGGACTTGACCTTCTTCTTCATCTTTAAGTTTTCACGAATTCGGTCGAACGTAACAATTGTATCGTTAACTGAGTAACCAACAATCGTTAAGATAGCAGCTATAATTGTAATATCAAACTCGAGTCTTGTAAGACTGAACAATGCAATGATAAAGAAAGCATCGTGAAGAAGGGCGATGATAGCTGTCAACGCAAAGTAAAATTCAAATCGAATGGTTACATAAATAATAATCCCAATTGAAGCATACAAAACAGCTAATGCAGCATTCTTCGCTAACTCCTGACCAACTACAGGGGAGACAGTGCTTACATTTGGCGTATTACCGAATTCATCTTCATAGTAACTTTGAATTTCTCCAATTTTATTTTTGCTTAATTCGCTGTCAAAGCGAGCAACAGCAATTTCATCATTGTCTCCAGAGATTACTACTTTCTTAGGGGAAACATTAAACTCTTCTTCCATGGTCTCCTCAACTTGTGAAGCATTAATATTGCCATCGGATAAAATGGAGACCCTTGAACCGCTTGTAAAATCAATACCCAGGTTCAGACGGAAAACAGCAAGAGCCAGAATGCCGGCTGTAATCAAGACAATAGAAATTGTAAAGAATCTTTTCCTTAAACCAACAAAGTCGAACTTACGGTTCATAACTGTAGCTTCAACTTCTTCGCCTTCTTCTAGAGAATGGATATCTTCCGGCTTCACACCGAACCACTTCGGACGTTTATTTAAAAAGCGGCTCTTCACCCATAATCCCATAAGAAGACGCGTACCATATACAGCTGTAATAAAACTGACTAAGATACTTACGATCAGCATCGTAGCAAAGCCTTTTACAGAACTTGTGCCAAAGATGAAAAGAACAGCAGCTGCAATCAGTGTGGTAATGTTCGCATCGAGAATGGTGGCGAGGGAACGTTTATTACCAGCTTTAAAAGCTGACATTACTGATTTGCCGGCTTTTAATTCTTCTTTAATTCTTTCATAGGTAATAATATTGGCATCCACCGCCATACCTACACCGAGAATAAGTGCAGCTATCCCTGGGAGGGTCAGCACCCCGTTCATGGCTTCAAAGACCACTAATATTAAATACACATATGCAGTCAATGTCACAACAGCTATAACTCCAGGAAAACGATAATAAGCCATCATGAATAAAAATATTGTGGCTATACCAATTGCACCAGCAATGATTGTTTTATTCATTGCCTGTTCACCGAATTGAGCTCCTACTGAGGTAGAATAGGTTTCTTCAAGATTTACTGGAAGTGAACCTGCATTTAAGAGATCTGCTAATTCTTTTGCTGACTCTACGGTAAAGTCCCCAGTAATCTGTACGGAAGAACTTCTAACAGGTCCATTCTGAAATTTAGGTGCTGAAAGGTAAGCCGGATCAGCTTTTCCATACTCCTCAGCAAATGATGTCTCTTCATTATAGTCCAGCCAGATAACTAGAACGTCTTCTGGATAAGGCGTACTTGGATCATCCGGCGTATTATAAACTTCTTCAGAAACGTCATAAAACTTACCAGGATCTTTTACGCCAAGAGAAACGGCCGGACTATTGTTCTGGTCATAAGTTTGCTGGGCACTTCCCTCAACCAAGTCTGATCCGTCTAAATATTCTTCTCCATTCGCGCCGCGGAAAGAAAGTTCAGCTGTAGTAGCTAATAAATCCCTTGCCTCCTGCTGGTCCTGAATACCGGCAAGCTGTACACGGATCCGTCCACCATCTTCAATCGAAATGTTCGTTTCACTAATCCCCAGTGTATTCACTCGTCTGTTCAGGGATTCAACGGTCGCTTCCAGGACCCTCTCATTCACTTCTTGTCCTTCATTTAAAGGCTCAACATCATACAGGATTTCAAATCCGCCCTGCAGATCCAGACCTAAGTTTATATTTTTAGTAACACCTGTTACAGTCGTCCCTATCGTAGCTGCTAATAGAATCAGCACTAGAAAAAAGGCGACGATACGCCCCCGCTTCACCATAACGTTTATTTCCTCCTTTATATCTTTCCCACTTGCTTTTAGCGTAAGCATCGCTTTGCCTGCTTATTAAGTACATGTAAGCCATTATCTAAGTTGAAAATTTCATTCGATGATCTACCCGTAACAATTTTACTACTATTTTTATTTTTGGCAACATCTTATAGATGTTCATTGCTTTAATAAATTGTTTTGCCAATTTATATCACCTGCTTTTTCTTCTTCCAGTCACGCTTATTAACCATCCCTTTTCAAGGATTAATCTAACATATGTATGGATAACCTTTGGCAGCAACTCAATTATTCGGCACTATTTCTTTGATTACTTCTTTTGAACACTAAGCTAAGCTGCCTTAACCCCAAAGCACCTCACTTTCATTTCAGGGAGAATTCTATTCCTTTGTCATCCCTTGTCCACTTCTAAGCATATACTTCATTGTAGCTGAATTTTAATCCTTTGAGAAGGCGGATTGTTTTTATGTCTAAGCAAACCTTTTTACATGGGGCCCTCATCCTGGTAGCTGCGGGGCTGGTCACTCGTCTGCTTGGGTTTATCAATCGGATTGTTGTTGCTCGTGTGATGGGAGCCGAAGGAGTAGGGCTTTATATGATGGCCCTGCCTACTTTGATTCTAGCGATTACCATTACACAGTTCGGTCTTCCTGTAGCTATATCAAAACGCGTATCGGAAGCTGAAGCCACAGGCAATGAGAAGAAAATTAAAAGTATCTTAATAGTCTCCTTGTCGATCACCGGTTCCTTAAGTATTATCTTTACGGGCGCTTTATTTATACTCGCCCCTGTAATCGCTTCCTACTTTCTAACTGACCCGCGTGCTCTTTTTCCTTTATTAGTCGTCACACCGATTATACCGATCATTGCTGTTGCATCGGTAATTCGAGGTTATTTCCAGGGAAGACAGAATATGAAGCCTCAGGCTCTGTCTCAGGTTATTGAGCAAGTAGTCCGTATCGGCGGAGTACTTGTTTTAACTAAACTCCTTTATCCTTATGGTGTCGAATATGCCGCAGCAGGAGCTATGGCGGCCGTGGTTTTAGGTGAATTCGTTTCATTGATTTATATGCTGAGACAGTTCAATCTGCAAAAATCGTTTAAACTACGCAAGACCTGGAAAAAACATGTGGGGAAAGGAAGACAAACTTTTCAAGAGTTAATGGCTATTGCGCTTCCTACCACGGGCAGCCGCTTTATCGGTTCCCTTACCTATTTCTTTGAACCTATTCTTGTTGCCCAAAGCCTTGCTATAGCTGGTTTCGCTGCAGCAGAATCAACTAAACTTTACGGGGAACTAACTGGATATGTACTTCCCTTGCTTTTCTTACCTACTTTTTTAACCCATGCTCTATCAACTGCCCTTGTACCTTCGATTAGTGAAGCAGCGGCCATAGGTAAAAAAGAAACTATTCAGTACCGAATTATGCAGTCCATCCGCCTTTCATTAGCTTCTGGAGGCGTCATTACAGTCGTTTTCATGATTTTCCCTGCCGTTATCCTAATGACGGTCTACGGTACAAGCCAAGCTGCTTTTATGCTGCAGTTTATGGCTCCATTCTTCTTGCTCCATTACATTCAGACACCGCTGCAGGCTACATTGCAAGCGTTAGATTTAGCTCAGCCCGCGATGTGGAACACGCTAATTGGTTCAATTATTAAATTTATTGTATTAGTCAGTTTAAGCTCCCGCCCCGAGTTTGGAATTCACGGTGTGGCCATAGCTATGGTAGTAGGCGTTGTTGTTGTTACTCTGCTGCATCTTGGAGTACTCATTAAACACAAGGTCATGACCCTTCCCCTGGACATGTTTACACGTTTCGCGCTGGTTGTTGGTATTACCGGCTATGTTGGTTTTACAATGAAGCAGTACCTTCTTCATGAAAGCAGGCCGATTCCACAACTCCTATGGATGGGTTTCATTCTTACACTTCTTTATCTGGCACTTCTGTTTCTATTCAAACTTTTACGCAAAGATGAGTGGAAGTTGATACCGTGGAAGAAAATCTTTCATAAAAAATAACCGCTTATAGAAAGCGGTTATTTTATTGAAATTGATTTTTTTCATCTATAGAAACTTCGCCTTCCTCATTAATCGTACATAAAGAAACTTTATCTAAAGATTCATATCCCTGTTTTTTAAGTTCATTTAACAGCCAGTTCTTATTTTTACGTATATTTTTCAAGCCGCTATATTGAATTTCTCCATCCGCGACGAGTACTACGGCATAAGAGGAATGACCCTGATCATCTTTTTCAAAAACCGATAGTTTACCTGAAGGTTCTAAGATAGCATAAGCTACATCATTTACTTGCTGAATTCCATGTTCGCGCAATTGTATAAGTAAATCATTAAAATTATAGCGCTGCCGTTTCATTTCGTACTCGTCTACTTTACCGTGTTTAATAATTACAGAAGGCTTTCCATCAAACCATGTTCTAAACCTCTGATTCTTTAACGATATCCAGGCACTGCCGAGTTGTATAATTAATAACACAGCCATTGGAACGACTGATTTCCAAATGGATGAATCGGGTTGTTCTATTAAAAACACTCCAATTTCAGCGAGCATAATAAAAACAACCAAATCCATGACACTTAGCTCACCGATTTCTCTTTTCCCCATAAACCGAAACACAAATAGAATAATTAAATAGGTAAGAATGGTTCTTAATATAAGAGACAGGAAAGCCACTGGTGCCCACGACCTTTCAAGAGGATACTCTCTTATAAGATGACCCATTCTTACTTTTTTATGATGAGAAGGGAAGCAAATATCTAAAATAAATGTAAATGGACGCGATCAATAAAGATAAAATCAGGACGGGAATACCATAAATCGAAAATTTAAGGAATGATATAGGCTGGCGGTGACTCGCAGCTATACCCGCTACCACAACATTCGCGGATGCGCCCACCAGTGTCCCATTTCCTCCAAGACATGCGCCTAAAGCGAGTGACCACCATATAGGATCCACATTCATCATTCCGTAACCCTGGAGTTCCTGCACAACTGGAATCATAGCTGCCACAAATGGAATATTGTCTACTACCCCAGAAAGCACCCCCGCACTCCATAACATGACCATTGAAGTAATAGGCAGGTCCCCGCCAGAAATCCACACCATCATACGGGCCAGTTCATCAATAACACCCACCGTTTCTAAGCCGCCTACCAGCATAAACAAACCCATGAAGAAGAATAAGGTTACCCACTCCACCTCTTGAAAAACGTGTTCAACATCGAGCTCTTTGTCAGTTAAAAACAGCAGTAATAAAGCTCCGCTGACAGCGATGGTGGTAATATCCATATGTACAAATGGATGCATCATAAAACCGGTAATAGTTAAAATCAGTACTGAAACCGACTGGAATAATAAACGGGAGACCTTTAGATGTTCACGCGCGTCCATTTCCAAAAGGGCAGCAGCCAGTTCAGGATTGTAGATTAATTGCTTGCGGAATATAAGAAGTAAGATAGTTAACACAGACCCAAAAATCACGAGCACCACAGGGCCTAAATGATAAATAAAGGATAGAAAACTAAAATGTTCTACAGCCTGTCCTATCATAATGTTAGGTGGGTCACCGATCAAAGTAGCAGTTCCGCCGATATTTGAGCTGAATATAGTAACAAGTAAATAAGGAAAAGCCGGAAGCTGTAATCGGTCAATTAACGTAAGGAGTACAGGAACGAAAAGCAGAACGGTTGTTACGTTATCTAAAAAGGCAGAGCCAACAGCAGTAAATGTAGCACTTACGGCAAGCAAAGGTATAGGACGTCCTTTCACCAGCTGAGCTAAACGAACAGCCATATAGGTGAAGATTCCAGTTTTCTTCGTGATGGAAACCAGCACCATCATAGAAAAAAGCAAAGCCACTGTCTCCCAATCAATAAACCCAAATGCCTCCTCCCACTCGTACACTTTCGTCACTAATAGAAGAACACCGCCGGCTAAGGCTACAAGTGCCCGATTCCATTTCTCCGTCATAATTAAAACATAGCTCGCTACGAATATGAGTAATGCAAGTAGAGTTGTCATACACCTTCCCCTTTTATAAGGACTTTACTTTATACGTATTCAAGGAAGAGGGAAAATATCTACTTCTATCTAAGGCTTAAACATGCATATAGTGTTAATGACAAGCTTAAGAAGGGGGATTTATTTTATGAAAAAATTTACGCAGGGCGTCCTTGGATATGGAATCGGCTCTATTCTTCTGCTCATGATTATTTCCGCGGCTGTATTGGCTCTTTTCCTTCGTTTTACATCTATGGAATATCAAACCCTCAATCAAGCAGCTCTGATCACCGGTTTGAGCATTTTAGCATTTGGTGGAATGATGGCTGCTTACAAAGGTGAGCAGAAAGGATGGCTTTCCGGGGTTATGACAGGTCTTATTTTCGTGGCGGCTATGGCTTTATTCCAAATCATTTTTGAGAATCAATTTATATCTCTGCCGCAGCTCAGTTATTTCGGAGGATTGGTTCTAGCAGCCTGGCTCGGAGGAATGATTGGGGTCAATTTGCCAAGACGAACGGCAAAAAGATAATTGAACATGAGAAATCCCGCTGCAAATACAGCGGGATTGTAATCATTAGTCCTGATTTAGTTTCTCACGAACAGATGAACGATCGAATTTCATTTGCGTTCCATCCTGTACCGTAACAACTAGAGATCCTTCATCTATAGCATGGACCGTACCATGGAGACCTCCGATTGTGATGATTCTATCGCCTTTTTGCAAGTCCGCCTGCATTTGTTGTACTTTTTTCTGTTTCTTTTGCTGCGGACGAATTAATAGGAAATAGAAAATGACAAACATTAGAATAATTGGTAATAAACCGACTAATGTATCCATTTAATTTCCCCCCTTCTAAAAGTTCTTCGCATTTGGTTTATTGAAACCATATTGTTCAAAGAATTCTTCTCTAAAGTCTCCGAGTCGATCTTCTTTAATGGCTTCACGCACTTGCCTCATTAATTTTAACAGAAAATAAAGGTTATGATAAGTAGTTAATCTAAAGCCGAATGTTTCACTTGATTTAACCAGATGTCTGATGTAAGCGCGGCTGTAATTGCGGCATGTGTGACAGTCACAATTTTCATCAATGGGACGAAAATCACGGGCAAACTTAGCGTTGCGGACCACCAGACGTCCATTAGAAGTCATACATGTTCCGTTCCGTGCGATCCGAGTAGGCAGTACACAATCAAACATATCTATGCCCCGCATGCTGCCATCAATTAGTGAATCGGGTGAGCCTACCCCCATTAAATAGCGTGGTTTTTCATCAGGCAGAAGAGGAGCAGTAAAATCAAGCACCCGGTTCATAACATCTTTTGGCTCACCAACGGAAAGTCCTCCAATAGCATAACCCGGGAAATCCATTGAAGTAAGATCTCTTGCGCTTTGCCGGCGCAAATCTTCATATTCTCCTCCTTGGATAATCCCAAACAGCCCCTGATCATGAGGTCTCTGATGGCCTTCCAGGCATCGTTCAGCCCAACGGCTAGTCCGCTCCACTGACTTTTTCATATAATCATGCTCGGCCGGGTAAGGAGGACACTCATCAAACGCCATCATAATATCAGCACCAAGTGAATTTTGGATGTGCATGGCTTTCTCAGGTGAGAGAAATAACTTCTCTCCGCTGATATGGTTACGGAAGTGAACGCCTTCTTCTTCAATCTGTCTCAAGTCACTTAAGCTGAATACTTGAAATCCTCCTGAATCTGTAAGGATGGATCCATTCCAGTTCATGAAAGAATGGAGACCTCCTGCTTCTTCAACGATATCTTCCCCGGGACGCAGCCACAGATGATACGTGTTAGAAAGTATAATTGGAGCTCCCATTTGCTCGAGTTCCTCGGGACTCATCGTTTTTACCGTTGCAAGCGTACCTACCGGCATGAACATTGGAGTTTCAAATGATCCGTGAGGTGTATGGACTTTGCCGAGACGCGCCCCGGTTTGTTTACATGTTTTTATTAATTCATATGTGATTGCCATTATTTCTTTCCTTTCTCCACTTCAAGCAATAATCTAACTAAATAATCAGCATCGCATCTCCAAAGCTGAAGAATCGATACTTATTCTCCACAGCTCTAGCATACGCTTCCAGAACAAAATCACGACCTGCAAAGGCACTGACCAGCATAATCAGCGTGGATTTAGGCAAATGAAAATTCGTAATCAGTCCATCAATCGCTTTCAGCTTTTGGGGTGGGTAGATAAATATATCCGTCCATCCGCTAGCTTCCTGAAAGGTGCCGTAATCACGGATGATGGTTTCCAGCGTCCTTGTGGAAGTTGTACCTACAGAGATAATTCGACCTCCCTGGTTTTTCACCTGATTCAATTGGTCAGCCGTTTCTTGAGATACTTGGTAGAACTCAGCATGCATATCGTGGTCTTCCACCCTATCGACACTAACAGGACGAAAGGTTCCAAGTCCGACATGAAGGGTGAGATAGGCTATAGTTACACCGGAAGCTTGAAGGTTTTCAAGTAGTTCATTAGTAAAATGAAGTCCGGCAGTAGGTGCTGCTGCAGAACCTTCTTCCTTCGCATATACAGTCTGGTAACGTTCCCTGTCCGACAACTGCTCCTTAATATAAGGGGGAAGCGGCATCTCACCAAGGGATTCCAGCACTTCCATAAAAATCCCTTCATAAGAGAACCTGACTTTTCTTCCTCCATGCTCCTGCACCTCCGTGCATTCAGCTATTAACTGTCCGTCCCCAAACACGATACGAGAACCTGGTTTTACTTTTTTAGCAGGTTTGATCAGTACATCCCACTCGTCTTTCGAATCCTGGTGGAGGAGAAGAACTTCTACTTTTCCTCCCGTGTCTTCTTTTGCTCCAAATAGCCTGGCAGGTAGTACGCGTGTATCATTTAAAACGAGGCAGTCGCCTGGCTTTAATAGCCTTTCAATATCTGAAAAACGGTAATGTTCTATTGTTTCAGCGCTCCGGTCGCAAACCATGAGACGTGAAGAAGAACGATCCTGAAGCGGTACCTGAGCAATAAGCTCTTCGGGCAGCTCAAAATCATACTGCTTAATATCCATTTAAATCCCCTATTCTTCCTTAGCGTATTTTACCAATAATATAAAATATAAGTGATAGAACAATACTCGCAACAATAGACGTCATAATTGGAAAATAAAAGGTGGTATTCCCTTTTTTAAAAGACAAATCACCTGGAAGTCTGCCAACAAAACTCCATAATAGTCCTATCACGATAAACACAATCCCTATAACAATAAATATTTTTCCGAACCCAGTCAAGTTCCGGGCACCTCCCTATGGAAGTGAGCGTATGCTTTAGGTGTTACGACACGTCCACGCGGAGTTCTTTGTATAAATCCAATTTGAAGAAGAAACGGCTCGTACACATCTTCAATCGTCTGAGACTCTTCTCCAATTGTAGCCGAAATAGTATCAAGCCCCACTGGCCCCCCTCGAAATCCATCCATAATGCCTTTTAAAAGCTTGTGGTCTATATAATCCAGGCCTTCAGCGTCTACTTGAAGCATCTCTAACGCTTCTTGTGTCGTTTCGAGAGAGATCACGGATTCACCTTTGACCTGAGCTATATCCCTTACCCGTTTAAATAATCGGTTGGCAATACGAGGAGTTCCTCTCGAACGCCGGGCGATTTCAACAGCAGCATTAAAATCAATTTCGACATGAAAAATATCAGCTGTCCTCTCTACTATTGAGCACAATGCCTCTGTTTCGTAATATTCCAACCTGCTGTGGACTCCGAACCGATCACGAAGCGGCGCCGATAATAAACCGGCCCTTGTGGTGGCTCCGACCAGAGTAAAGGGAGGGAGATCAAGGCGCATCGATCTCGCACTGGGCCCGCTGCCTACAACAATATCCAGACAAAAGTCTTCCATGGCCGGGTACAGGACTTCTTCTACTGATCTTGGTAATCGATGAATTTCATCTATAAAAAGAACATCCCCAGGTTCTAGTGAAGATAAAATTGCGGCCAGATCTCCCGCCCTCTCAATGGCAGGTCCAGCCGTTGTCCTGAACTGCACACCCATTTCATTGGCAATAATAGAAGCAAGCGTCGTTTTCCCGAGCCCCGGAGGACCGTAGAGAAGTGCATGGTCCAGAGGTTCCTCTCTCATCTTTGCTGCTTCAATAAAAATATGCAGATTTCGTTTAGTCTGGTCCTGACCAATATACTGTTTGAGCGTTTCAGGTCTCAAACTAAGTTCAATGTCCTGATCTGTTTCCTGCAACTCGCCGGAAATCATTCGATCTTCCACATTAGTTCCCCCTTCCAGTTATGACTTCATCAGTAGCTGTAACCCTTGTCTTACATAATCATCAACACTGCCTTCACTGGTTTTTTGAAGTTCTGTTCGTGCCAATTTAATTTCTTTTTCTGTATATCCCAAAGCCTTTAATGCTTCAAGTGCATCTTCTATACGCTCTCTTTTTTCTTTTGAAGTCAGTT
Source organism: Halobacillus sp. (assembly GCF_049282395.1). Taxonomy (NCBI): domain Bacteria; kingdom Bacillati; phylum Bacillota; class Bacilli; order Caryophanales; family Bacillaceae; genus Halobacillus; species Halobacillus sp. The sequence continues at coordinate 37,198 of NZ_JBAPTY010000379.1, forward strand.
CCTCTTGATAGAAAATTGTATCTTCATTCTGCTCATCAGGCAGCCATACAATCAATTTGCCTTTTAAGTCCAATATCATCTGCCTGGCGGTCTTTTTTCCGACACCAGGAAATTTAGTTAAGTACTTATCGTCTTCCTGTTCAATAGCTGAGACGAATTCAGGTACACTCACCGTGCCAAGTATAGCTAAAGCACCCTTTGGACCGATTCCGGAAACATTTAAAAGCTGGGCGAACAGCTGTTTATCTTCTTTTTTCCTGAAGCCAAATAATGTTTGTTGATCTTCTCGTATATAGTGGTATGTATAAACTTTAATTTCACGGTTCAAACAATCTTGAAAGTTGTAAGGGTTAGCACATAGAATCTCATAACCGATACCACCTGTTTCAAGAGTTATAGACGCATCTTCAATTAAGCTTAATTGACCTTTAACATAAGTAATCATAGTTGGAATTCCTCTCTTACCTGTATTGCTTAGCACTCTCTATTGTAACACACAAGCACATGTTCGCCCATGACAGAACCGGAAGAAGAATGTAGATTCCTGCAGTGTTCAGCCACATTTAATCGACTTACTTCACAAATCATCGCGCCTCCCAACTTACAAAAAAATAAAACAGCCGTCTATGACCATTCATAGCGGCTGTTCTTCTCCAGCATACTGCTTAACGACTTGCTCAAAATGAGAGGCATCCTTAATTTTAATGCCATCTTTCAATTCTGACTTCCTCTTCGACTCTAATGGTTCTATAGGGATAGGCTTAAAGGATTCTATAACCTTCCCTTCAGAGGGAGCCCCCTCAAAGACTGCCAACTCTCCATCTTCCGTAAGTCCGAAATACCCCTGTTGCTTAGTCAATGGAGAGATATCTTTTACTTGTCTTTTGAAAACGATCTGATCCAGCTCCTGAGATTCTATGGACCATCCTTCATAAGCCGACCAGAAATCCACCATGGACCATATTGTTTCTTCCTTATGAATGGTCTCCGTTACACCATCCAGGTAATGCTGCTTTAATACCACCTTTATCGTTAAAGGTTCCGGATTCACTAGAGTTTCCACAGCGTTTTCTTCTGTTTTATTAATTACCGTTCGTTGATAGGATAAATCCTCTGCTCTAAGAGAGACTTCTTCTTCTGCAGCAAACCATTGCCATCCTGCAAAAATTAAACTGGCCGGTATAATCCATAACCATCGATTCATCGCAGGTTCCCCCTAACTAAAAAATAACTTCTGCCCCTAGTATGTCCAGGAACAGAAGTTATTATGATAGAAAGACAGCGATTAAGATAATTTCTCTAAGATGGTTTCATCAGCGTCTAAGTTATGATATACCTCTTGAACATCATCATTATCCTCAAGCATATCAATTAACTTAAGCATCTTTTCTACGCCCTCTTCATCCAGAGGTGTGTACGTTTCTGGAATCATCGTAACTTCACTCGTCACAAATGAATACCCGCTTTTTTCAAGCGAAGCCTTCACTTCAGAAAAGGTTTCAGGTTCAGCATAAATTTCGAATTGCTCCTCTGTTGTTTCCATTTCCTCCGCTCCGGCCTCGATTACCTCAAGCATCATCTCTTCTTCGTCCACCTCTGTTTCCCCGCGATCAACCACTAAGTAGCCTTTGCGGTCAAACATAAAGGAGACGCAGCCATTTTCACCAAGATTTCCATCGTTTTTATTAAAGGCATGCCGCACATCTGCTGCGGTCCGGTTTTTATTATCCGTTAATACTTTAACCATAACAGCTACACCGCCAGGACCATAGCCTTCATACGTGTACTCTTCGTAGTTTACCCCTTCAAGATCGCCTGTTGCTTTCTTAATGGCACGATCGATATTTTCATTCGGCATATTATTTGATTTAGCTTTATCTACAGCTAAGCGGAGATTGGGATTCATCTCTGGATCCCCGCCGCCTTGCCTGGCAGCCATGAATATCTCTCTTGCCAGCTTCATAAAAAGCTTACCCCGTTTGGCGTCTTGCGCACCTTTTCGGCGTTTTATATTACTCCATTTTGAATGACCAGCCATGGACATTCTCCTCTCCAAAGCAAATCTTTTCCTTCATCAATATACCACAATTTCCCGGTGAGAATAAAGCGAATTACTTACCGTCCTGGTTTTGCTGAAAGAACTCTCTGATCTGACTTTTTAGTTGAGCTGGAGCCTTCGAAGCCTTCAACCTGGCGTTCAAATCCTTCATATGATCCCAATTATTATTATTGGTATAAATAACGATTGGTTTATCTGTGATTTCTTTGACTTTTGCCTCAACCTTCTTAGGAATGGACTGATCTCTTCGGTTATATGGATTAATCATCACGGCTATATAAACTTTCTTGTCATCCGTAAAAGCCTGGGTCATTGTGACTTCTTCTAATTCATTAACCTTCTTCATGATCGCCATAGAATCTTCGTTGTTAAACGCATTATCATGCCCTCTGTTGGTCTCTTTAAATTTGGAGTTACGGAATTCTTCTTCTGCTGTACGTTTGAACCAGCTGTCTTCTCCAGTAGGAATCTGACCTCTACGTTTGATACCAGGGTCCCCTCCATAGGTGATGGGTTCGTAGTAAGTGGTTTCTTCTTTAGCCTTTTCGTCGGGCTGCGCACCACATCCAGCCGTTAGTAAAACTGTAAACATTAGAACCATAAAGTATTTCCACATAAAAAAACATTCTCCTTTTACCATTACTATGGTTTAAGGAGAATGTTTTAAACAGTTAATTTTACCCAACCTCTTATTGAGGAGGTGAAGGGGGAAGATTACGTTTATGAGCGGATTTTTTATGCATGGACTCTATAATCTTTCTATCTTCTTCAGGAATTTCTTCCCCGCGCAGGAAGGCATCAATTTTATTATAACTTGTTCCCATTTCATTCTCATCGGTCTGCCCTTCCCATAGACCGGCACTTGGCTGTTTATTAATTATTTCATCAGGAACGCCTAAATAAGCAGCCATCTCGCGCACTTCACCTTTCGGCAGGTGAACTAATGGTACGAGATCCACTCCGCCATCCCCGTATTTAGTAAAATATCCGGTGTACCATTCAGCAGCATTATCTGTACCTACTACTAAATATTTATGGTTCTGAGCGATGGTATATAACGTACTCATACGCAGCCTTGCACGTAAATTTGCGTCTGCCAGTTTTTCCTGGTTTGCGTCGAAGATTCCGTCCGCTTTCAGTTGGCTTTTGATTGTTTTAAACATAACTTCATGAGTTTCAGTCAAATCTACTGTTATGCAGGATAAACCACATGCGTTCGTCACTACTTCAGCGTGTTCTTGGTCGCTTCCTTGACTTTTACAAGGCATAATAACTCCAAGAGATTGATTCGGGAATGCACGTTTAATTAAGTTTGCGACTACCGCGGAGTCAATTCCCCCACTCACTCCTACCAGTAAGCCTTCTACATTTGCCTGTTCCACTTGTTCTCGTAACCATGTAACTAATTCATTAACTTTATGTTCCACCGGATTGTTCATCCTCTCACACATATGATACCTTATCTTAGCATATGTTCAGCATATCGGACAAACTTCCTCCGGCTTTCCCATGCTTTCTCTAATTTCTTTATGTGCTTGGAAAGAGATACTTCTCCCCTGAGACATCGCCTATAACCGTAAAGCCACTCCCTGAGGATATCAGCAGGAACCAATACTCCTTTTAACCAAATGTCAGGGTCCGGAGTGTGCTTGAAATACTGAAGAAGCAAAGCTCGTTGATTCTCCAGATAAGGAAGAAACCGCTGTCCCAATTGAATATGATCATATAGGTGAGGTCCGGTGTGCAACAGATCAAAATCAATTAGTTTGATCTCATTTTTATTATTAATTATAAAGTTATGATGAGCGACATCCCCGTGCAGCCATTCGTTATTTTCCCATGCCTTTTCTTCTACTTCTCCCCAGGGATGATTGGAAAAGCGTTCAAGTTGGATGATCATGTTTAAACGAAGCTCTTGGTAAACACTTCTTTTTCTGTACTCTGAAAAGACATCCTGAGTTTCCTCGAATTGCTCCAAACGTCTTTCCCATTTAATATAGAGTGGATCTCGAGGGATAGCTAATGTAGCAATCCCTTTGGTAGTGCGATGAAATTGATGCAGCACTTGCACAGCCTTTTCTCTGTCATAATGATTGTCAAAATCTGCATGTTTACCTTGGACCCATTCAAAAAGCCCCCACGCGCACCCCAGCTTACTTTTTGTGTAGATATTGCCTTGAAAAGGCAGAGGACGAGCAGCTGCGATTGAGGCATAGTTCCAATCCTGAAAGAAGCTGATCTGCTGTTCTAACGTTTGCGCTCTCCTGTATCCTTTTAATATCATAGGCTGACCATTATAGAGAACTTTATAAACTTTAGGCTTAATTACCTTCTCTAATCTAATTGGTAATTTCTCTTCTTGCAAGAGCCATTGAAAAAGGCGATCCGTATATGAATCGCCTTCTGTATGCTCAACTTTCATCTACATCATCGTCCCGCCAAGGACCCTGATACGGCCCCATTGGCCCAGCCTGCGGGTAACCACTCCCCATCGATTGTGGCATGCTGTACGGACCCATTCCATATGGGCCTCCGCCCTGATGCGGACCCCAACCGCCCATTGGGTATTGCATAGGTCCATAGGCTTGAGGGTACCCATGATGCGGGTAGCCATGATGGTAATAACCCGGATACATAGGCTGACCTCCATATCCCATTGCTGGAGACCAGTCCTGAGGCCCCCCAGCACCATCCACGCCGCATCCGCAGTCCCCTCCTGCTTGAGCTCCCTGGACCATAGGTGAGGAACTTTCCTCATATTCTTCTCCCATATAGCCTTGCTGGTGAGGGTACATAGGCATGTTATGCTGAGATGGCATCTGCATAGGCATATAAGCTGGCATCATTACAGGATGAGGCGGGCAGCAATAAAAGTCAGTATGCACCAGTTGCGGCTGCATTGGCGGCTGCATTGGCTGCTGCATCGGTTGCTGCATCGGCTGTTGCATTGGTTGCTGTATCGGCTGTTGCATCGGCTGTTGCATTGGTTGCTGCATCGGCTGGAAGTAAGGCTGCTGAACAGGCTCCTGATACTGTGATTTCCCCTCCTCCTTTGGCGACTCCTCTGAAGGCATTTCATCTTCTTTAGGAGCTTGCGGCATTGGCATTTGAGGTAAGTGAAAAGTCGTGTAATAATTTTGCATTTGCTGGTCGATGCTTGGCATTTGAATCGGCATATTCATTTGAATAGGCTGTACAGGCATCATCGGTTTATCCATAACACCTTTTTTGACAGGCTTTTTCTCGTCCTCTTTGATGACAGGAATCGGTTTAGGTGATGTGTCTTTATAAGGTGGCATGGAAGGCATTTCTTTCTTCGGCATCATCTGCTTAGGCGCTTCCTTCTTGACTTGCTTCGTGCCTTGTGGAACCTTAATCTTCATACCCTGCATGATCATATCAGGATTAGAAAGCTGGGTATTAACTGATTTCAATTCTTCAAAATCTACCCCATACTTTTTGGCAATCTTCCAGAGTGTATCCCCTTTTTGCACAATGTGAATTCTCACCATTGCAACTCCCTTCCTGTGAATCTAAAAACTAAAAAGGCAATAATAGCTTCATAACACTCTATGCAGTTCAAGCCAAAAGATTGATGAAAAAGCCTATATTTCTTTTGAATATTAAAAAGAACCTCGCCAAAACCTTGATATAGACAAGATTTTGACGAGGCATAAATTAAGCTCTCCGAATAGGAGAAGGAATATCTAATTGGTAACTTGGATAAGTTCCAAGAATTTTTAACTGACACCCTAAAGCTTCTAGTTCAGCCTGCACTCCAGGAAAGAGAATCTGGTCATACGGCTGATCAACATCTATTAAGAAAAAGTAGTTGCCAAGCCCGGTTTTCATTGGTCTTGATTCGATTTTAGATAAGTTCATCTTTCTCCAGGCGAAGGCTGCAAGGACCTGGTGAAGGGCCCCCACATAGTCTTTAGGCAGCGTTACCATTACTGTGGTCTTCTGTTTTGTTACGAATTGGTCTTTTACCTTTAATGTCATCGGATTCTTTTGGACGACTGCGAAACGTGTATGGTTATTATCGTAGTCATGAATGTTCTCAGCAAGAATCTTCAACCCATTTTCTTCTGCAGCCAGATGATTTCCAATGGCTGCTGCTCCAGTTCCTGTATCCGCTACAATTTCAGCAGCCCTTCCAGTGGAAGCTGTATATTCTAGATCTGCTTGCGGATAATTCTTGTGCAAATACTGATGACACTGAGCAATCGCATGACTATGAGAGTATATTTTCTTAAGGTCATGGTCATGATGATCTGGATGCACAAGCAAATGCTGTTTGATCGGTACTGTCAATTCAGCAATAATGGACTGATTCACCTGATGAACCAAATAATCTATGGTCAAGTGGACAGAGCCCTCTATAGCGTTTTCAAGGGGAACGACTCCCGTATCTACCTCACCGTTTTCCACTGCATCCAGGCAGGCTGGTATGCTTTCATATCCTATATAAGTACCACCATCGAACAAGCCATCGACGGCCATTTTTGTAAATGTTCCTTTAGGTCCTAAATATCCAATCCGTTGTTCCGCCATATCTTCCCCTCCAATTAAGCTCCCGTACTTAGAATTTCTACTCGATCCACAAAGTCGAGTTTATGAAGCTGCTGCAGCATCCGTTCTATCGTACCAACCATTCCAGTCGTGTTAAGCGACAAGGTAACATTCGCCTTTCCCTGTAATGGAATCGTCTGGTGAATGGTAAGAACATTACACCCGGACTGTGCCACCGTACGCAATAAATTGGATAACGTACCCGCCCGGTCTTCTAAATGAAAGAAAAGAGTAATCATTTGCTCTTTTACCATTGCCTGAAAAGGAAATACTGCATCTCTATATTTATAAAAAGCACTCCTGGACAGTCCTACATGCTGAACAGCTTCAAATATAGATTCAGCTTTACCACGTTCTAACAGCGCTTTAGCCTCTATGGTTTTTTTCATGGCTTCAGGGAGAATGTCGCTACGGACTAAATAAAATTTTTCGTTATAATCCGTCATCCAATCCTCTCCCCTCATTAATCTACAAATTCGAATTCATAATCAAGTACTCTGACTGTATCCCCATCTTTTGCTCCCCGTTCTCTTAAAGCATCATCCACACCCATACTGCGCATTTGTCTGGCAAAACGGTTAATGGACTGATCCCTGGAGAAATCCGTTCGTCTAAATAAGGATTCAATCTTTTCACCATATAATACATAAGCTCCATCGTCTGCTCTTGTCAATTGGAAAGGAGCTTCTTCCTTTTCAAATTTATAAACGACTCGCTCATCGACTTCTTCAACAGATTCTTCCTGCTTCGGTATTTGATCCAATTTATCAGCTACTGTATAAAGAAGCTCATCCAGCCCGTCACGAGTTATTGTAGATATAGGAAATACCATAACGCCTTCATCTAGCTGCTCTTTAAATGCCTTCAGGTTCTCTTCAGAATCAGGCATATCCATCTTATTGGCTACAATGATTTGAGGACGATTTTCCAGTCTCTTGTCGTAAGAAGATAGTTCATTATTGATTGTGACATAATCTTCATAAGGATCGCGTCCTTCCACACCCGACATATCCACGACGTGAAGCAGCAGCCGTGTTCGCTCTACGTGGCGCAAGAACTGATGACCAAGCCCGACACCTTCATGGGCGCCTTCAATCAGCCCAGGCAGGTCCGCCATTACAAAACTGCGGTGATCCTGACTTTCCACCACCCCTAGATTGGGGGATAAAGTTGTAAAGTGATAATCTGCAATTTTAGGTTTTGCTGCAGTTACCACAGAAAGGAACGTTGACTTCCCTACACTAGGAAATCCTACTAACCCTACGTCAGCCAATAATTTTAATTCCACGACAACATCAAGTTCTTCACCAGGTTCACCATTCTCAGCAATTTCTGGTGCGGGATTTCTTGCTGTAGCAAACCTGGCATTGCCACGGCCGCCTCTCCCGCCTTTTGCTATTACGGCTCGTTGTTTATGTTCAGTTAAGTCAGCAATGACCTTATCTGTGTCCACGTCCTTTACAGTTGTGCCCGGAGGAACGCTGACCACTAGAGGATCAGCATTTTTACCATGTTGCTTCTGGTTCATGCCATTTTCTCCACGAGCCGCCTTGAAATGATGCTGGTACCGAAAATCCATTAGGGTATTCAACCCTTCATCC